>JAAUSE010000014.1 GCA_012031925.1 Candidatus Altimarinota bacterium | reverse complement strand
TACCAATCTTTTTAACTATTCCTGTATAAGTCTCAACATTAGTTTGAATCTGAATAAGATCATCTTTCTATATGGTCCTCGAATTCTAATTACAAACCATGCAAAAAAGCTGCTAATAAACTCTTGTAAAGCCAGCACCATAGCCGCCGAAATTACACCTAAAGAAGTTACCAAAAAGGGTAGGTTGCCAATAAAAGCAATTAAAATAGTGACTATACTCGCCACAATAGCAAATATAGTGCTAAACAAAGCCACCAAAGATCTAGCTACCTCGCTCTTAGTTATTTTGTAAGTGATTATTTTAATAATTTGATGAGCTAACCAGATAAAAACAAGCAAAATGATATATCTAGACACATTTATACCCAGTATTGCCACTTGAGATTGTAGCTGATTAATTTCTTCGCTAAGTTCTTCATCCAAAGTGCTAAGATCTGTTTTCAAAGTATCTATAGTCTTTTGTTTAATTTCAATTTTACTTGTTATCTCAGTTATTTCATCTTTTATTCCAGACAATCTGTTTTGGTTTAGTTCAACTCTTTGGGTAATTAAACCAGACTCTTTTCTATATCTACAGCAACATTTGTTGAGTTAGGGAGGTTAAGCTCAATCAGTTTTTTCTGATCAAGCTTGATTTCTTCATCCAAAGTGAGCCTTTCTTTTTCAAGCTCTAGCAGTTGGTTCTGAAGTAACTGCTTTTCTTCATCTAGTTTTGTCATCTCAGAATTAAGTTCAGACCTACGAGATCGTAGCTGATTAACTTTTTCAGATCGGCTATCCAAACCAGCACCAATAGTGATATTTGTTGAGTCTTGAGATGAGACTTGAATTGGTACTATAACAAACATCAATATAATAATAAATGTTCCGATCAATATACATAATTTTTGCAAAGATTTCATAACTAAAAACTTACTAACCCTATAAAATTCTGTCTAGGATCAACGTATAGATTAAAAAATTATACGAAATCAAAAAATATTTACATATTCAAGCTTTCAATAAAGATTTGACAAAACAAAAATCAATTTTTAAAATACCAATCAGTCGGTTTATTATTTAATTTTTTATGTATGCTTCCAAAAAAATCCTAAAAATAGCCAAGTCAGAGTTTGAACAAAACGGTTATTACGGTGTTTCTTTGAATTCTATTATTGCTAAGACAGGTGTCAGTAAAGGGGGATTTTATTATTATTTTCAGACCAAAAAAGATTTGTTAGAAAAAGTTTTAATTGAATACACCAAAACAGAAATTCTTTTACCTATACAAAATTTAGATACTGGACAGGAGTTTTTAGATTTTATTAAAGATTATATCAAATTCACAGCAAGGGAACTAAATAATAATTATTTTCATAATACTAATTTACTAACCAAACTCACATTAGAACTTAGTAATAAAGATCCTAAGATCAATAAATTAGTTCAAACAGCCTTTCAGCAATGGGAGGAGCTATTAATCTCCATACTTATTCAAAAATTACAGGGGAAAGAGTATAGTCTTTCCCCAGATCAGTTAGCTAAAATAATGATTAGTTTGAACCAAGGTCTCCTTTTGGTAAATTCTTGCTTCAAGGACAGTGTTAGGTTAGAGCAGGAGTATGATACAATTACAAAACTATTCCAATTACTTTTACAATCACGAATTATTCCTTCAAAACCTATAGAACTAGAGTCTATAGAACCCAAACTCAAATCAAATGAGACAATCTTCATACCAGATTGAATTTCTAAATATATAAGGTTATACGAAACCAAAAAATTTAAAAAACAACACCATCTAATCTAAAAATACATACTATATACACTTTATTATGCTTGACTAAATACTATTTTTTGGTTCAAGCTAAGACTAACATGTCAATATGGCAAGAAATCAAATCCAAATTATCAGTTGAGGATATAATAGGTGAGTATATTAATATAGAACCTGCAGGTAGTAACTACAAATGTGTTTGTCCTTTTCATAATGAAAACACACCATCTATGATGTTAAGTCCTTCAAAACAAATATGGCACTGCTTTGGTTGTGGGGCAGGTGGAGATATTTTCAAATTTGTTGAGGATTATGACAATCTAACCCCCAAAGAGGCTTTGGAAAAATTAGCTAAAAAAGCTGGCATCAAATTAGAACAAAAAAACCTTTCCAAAGTAAAATCCAAAGAAGAGATCAGTGATTACCAAAAGGTTTGAGTTTATTACAATGGACAAGTGAGGTATACAACAAAATTCTACTCAATTTACTTTTGGACCGTCAAAACCCAGTCACTAAATATTGCTTAGAAAGAGGGCTTAGTCAAGAAATTATTCAGAAATTTCTCCTAGGGTACGCTCCCAAACAAAACCTTATTATAAGCCTTAGCGACAAATACAACCTTGATAAGTACTTATTATTTCAAACTGGTGTATTAGCTCAAAACAGACAGGGTGGTTTTAGGGATAAGTTTATTGACCGTTTAGTCATACCAGTATTTAATGACAAGGATAAGGTTATAGGGTTCACGGGTAGGGTGTTGCCTTGGGATGTTTCAGATAGACCTAAATATCTTAATTCTCCCCAAAATCATTGGTTCAACAAATCCGAAATATGGTTTGGACTTAATATAGCTAAGAATTATATCCGCAAATCAAAATCAGCTATTTTGGTAGAAGGTAATATGGATGTTGTTTCAGCTCACAAAAATGGACTTCTCAACACAATTGCTTCTCAAGGAACAGCTTTTACTGAAGAACAACTCAAAATACTCAAAAGACACACCTCAGCCGTTACAATTGCTTTTGATAATGATGGTGCTGGACGACTCGCTTCACAAAAATTTTTTATAGCCGCAACAAAGCTTGGATTAGACATCCAAAAGTATATTATTCCTGAAGAATTCAAAGACTTAGATGAGTATCTACAAAACCAGCCAGATACTAGTACTCATAAAAGGAAGGACTATTTAGATTACTCACTCTACAGCCTTCAAAACCTATTAACTTCAAGCAATCCACGTACTCAAAAAGAGGCTATTAATAATTTTTTAGAGCTACTTATCAACACTAATAATCTTACCAAAGAGCAGTATATATCAAAAATATCTGATTTAACAGGAGTAACCAGTCAAACCCTTAATCTAATACTCCAAGAAAAATTACCAACCTTAACTACAAAAATCAGTCCAAAATCAAGCCAGCTAGCTAATACAGATATTGCCAGCAATAATACCAAAGAGAGTGATATTTTAAGAAACTCTTTTCAAAAACTTGTATGTGCTAATCTAGGAAATAAAACCCTTTCTAATATCTTTGAAATTTTAACAATATTTATTCCAGAATTTGAACAATTAGAGACTTACCAATTGTATATTGACTCCAAAAAAGATGAGATTGATTTGATTCAAGAAAACGACACAAACATTAAAAACCCTCAATATATTCAGACACTAATGGATTCAATTATGCTTTTCTTAGATCAAAATCTTCACAAGTTTATACTTGACGAAAACAAAAAAAACCTCTACCTTGAGCTTAAAAAATACCACAAAAGTCAGGTAATATGATTAAACTTCATAATACAAATAATCTTAATGCTGTCAAAGTTTTTCTTATCTCAGGATCTCAATTACAGAATCATATCAATAATAAAATACTTAATTCTTTAGGCTTTGAGGGTAAGTATAAACAATCAATTATATTACCTGAAAAAAATTTAATTTACATAGGATTAGATCTAAGACAAACTAAAACCATTGATCCATTCTATAAGATAGATTTTTTTGAGATAGGCGCAGTTCTAGGTTCTTTAATTAAATCGACCAAACTGACTGATTTCAACTAGAAAACAGCTCAATAGAGTTAAATTCAAAGCAAATAATTGATTTTGCTTTAGGGTTTTCTAGTAATCTTTGGAGCTTTGATAAATACAAAAAAAAAGATGCTAACGAAATCAACACTCATCATAGACTTTTTTTAGCTAATAATTTATCCAGCCAAATATCTACCGATTCTATCAAAGTCTTTGAAGCAATCCAAAGTGGAATTGAGCTTACCAGAGAAATTATTGAAGAAACACCAGAAACGATCAACCCCTCAACAATACCTTGGATAATCCAAGAAGAACTTAGTCAATACCAGGATATAAAACTCCAGTTTATTGACTCTAATTCACTTATTGATATGGGGATGGATGGCATTAATTATGTTGGTAGAGCCTCAGATCACAAACCAGTTATGGTTCATGCAGTTTTCCACCCTCCTAAAACTGTGAAGTACAGAGTTTGTTTGGTTGGTAAAGGTGTAACTTATGATTCTGGAGGTTTGAATATCAAGCTTGGGGATCAAATGAAAACCATGAAATGTGATATTGGAGGTGCAGCAACAATTTTTGGACTGTTCAAAACTATTGCCATTAATAAACTTGAACACACTGAAGTACATTGGATTAGTCCATTTGTTGAGAACATGATCAACTCTAATTCTTTCAAAGCTGATGATATTATCAAATCGTACTCAGGACAAACCATAGAAGTACACAATACGGATGCTGAAGGAAGATTAACTTTAGCAGATGCTTTGAGTTATGCGACTTGTTTTCAACCTGATTATATTGTGGATCTTGCAACTTTGACTGGAGCTTGTGTTTTTGCTCTTTCTGACGAATTTACAGCTATTATGGGTAATGATAAGAAGTTACTTAGTGGCTTACATAATGCTTTTATACAGAATCTAGAAGATGCCCAGCTTCTTACACTCTCAATGAATCTCAAAGAAACAGTAGAAGGAGATATAAGTGATGTGATCAACACTTCAAAAATAAAAAATGCTGGACATATAACTGCAGGACATTTTTTGAGTTTTTTTATTGATCAAAGTAATTTTACTAATCTCAAACTTACTGACCGAGAAACCAAAACTTATTCTTGGGCACATTTGGACATTGCTGGATCTTCCTATAACAATAACAAAAACAAAATTGGAGCCAAAGGCGCTACAGGTCACGGAGTAAGATCTTTGTGGACTTGGCTTAAAAGTCTTGATAATCAATCAATATAATTTTTATGACTCACTTAGAATATCTCAAATTAGTTAAAGAAGTAAACAGACTACGCAATGAAATAAATCTATTTAATAATGAAGAAATATCTGAAGCAGCTTTGGACAACCTAAAACATGAAATAACTCAATATGAATCTAAAAATCCTCATAAAATAAGTCCAAACAGTCCAAACTATACAGTTGCTGGTGGGGTTTTGGAAAAATTTCAAAAACAAAATCATCAAAGAAGAATGCTTTCTCTAAATGACATATTCAATCAAGATGAATTTCAAGAATGGGTCAGAAGATGGCAAAATTATGCTCAAAAAGAGAATTTTCTTTTTCAATCTTCCCAAAAATACATCTGTGAGCCAAAAATTGATGGTCTAGCAATCTCTATTTTTTATAAAAACGGTACACTCACAAAAGCCATTACTCGTGGAGATGGATGGGTAGGGGAACTTGTAACAGATAATATACTTCAAATAAAGTCTATACCCAAAAATATAAACTTTGATAAAGAGTTAGAAATCAGAGGTGAGATCTTTTTTACCAAGTCTAATTTTGAAGATTTAAATAAAAAAATCCTCCAGTCCAAAATCCAAGGTAGAGCAGGAAAAACAGGAATTCAAGGTGTTTTTGCCAATCCTAGAAATGCAGCTGCTGGTACAATCAGGCAATTAGATTCAAGTATTGTAGCTCAAAGAGATTTGAGTTTTATAGCTTATTCTGGCTATATCTCAAGCACAAATAATTCTTAATTGATATTTATTCGTATAACCTATATCTCTGATTTTTTCACAAAAAGCCCATCTTTATGTTTTATTATCAAATTATTCCAACAATCAAATTACCTTATGAGATATTAACTTATAAGTACCCAAAAAATTAAATATTGGACAGATTGTTGAGATTGATATTCGTGGAAAAAAAGAACTTGGGTTAATTTTTGAGATTAACAAAAAGCTTGAAGGAAACATCGATGATATAAAACTTATTGATTCCCTAAAACCATTTATTTTTAGCCCTCAAAGCCTCAGATTTGCAAGCAGTTTTGCTCAAAACACCTTTAATAATCTTAATGTAATAATAGATTCAATGGTGCAGTCAATAAGGTTAATTAACCAAAAGAACACCAAAAACCTTTTAGAATCGATTTATGAAGGTCAAAAGCTTGAAGGAAACATCAACCAATTTAACTCTTTTCAAAATCCCTCAAAACAACCCACTAATTTTTTATTAGATCTTGATATTTTTATTCGTATAATATACCTTATACGAACTAACATTAATAATAGTATAAAGATAGCATATAATAGCCATTTAAAGACAGTATACAATAGTAACATATTAATAATTTTTCCAGAAAAAAAAGATTTGGCTAATTTTCATAATAATTTTTCCTCCAAAGATTTTCTCTCTAACCTCGACTCACCAATCAATCTTAATATTTTGGATTATACTGGAGCTAGAAAAAAATCCAACCAAGACTCACTTATAAGATTGCTTCACTCAACCCCTATTTATAATTATACGAACCAATCACAATTACCAACATTTAACATAATTACTGGTACCAAATCTTCTCTATTCCTTCCTTACTGGAATCTAGATAGTATAATATTTGTAGACGAACCAAACTCTTATTACATTCAAGACCAAAACTCATTATATTATGACGCCAGGGATGCTGTTTTCATTCTTTCTCAAGCATTTGAGTCTTCCCTACACTTCATATCAAGGCTCCCATCAATTCGACTTAATAGTATGTACGATAAGAAGAAATTAGAAGACCTCGTTAATAACTATGCCAATATAGATAGAAAACCTCCCAGAATGCAAATATTAGAGAAAAATACCAAGAATGATGAATATTCACTGATTTCGAATCAAATTTTACAAATTCTCACAAATGACGAAGACTATAATGAAATATTCTCTAATCCTGAATAATTTATGACAGGCAATACTTTATTTATTTACCCAAGACGAGGCCTGTATCTAATTACCAGATGTAGTAATTGCAATCACACATATCAGTGCAATAATTGCGACGCCAATCTTGTAACCTACAAAAAATGGGAGAAGAATCTTGAGCTAGTCTGTCACCAATGTCAGTCATATTATTCTTACCCAACCCAGTGTGAGAACTGTGGAGAAAATGGGATTTCTTCATTCATAGGTGGAATTGACAAATTAGCCCAAGAAATAAAAACTATCACAGATGTAGAGCCAACTAGGTTAGACAACAAAAGACTCAAGCCAGATTTTAGCAAAAAAGATCATCCTTTTGTAACAACTAGAGTATATGATCCAGCTATTGATTATTCTGTAATGAGTAAGGTAATTCTAATCGCTGCAGACAATCTACTATCCAGTCCAGATTATATGGTTATGGAAGAAACTATTAAAAATCTCACTGAGTTAATTCTAGCAACTCCACAAACTTCCAATATAATATTCGATACCAAAGACCTAGAGAATGAATTCTTTACCAAAGTAGTGAGTATCTGCAATCAGCCAAGCAGCACTTACAAAGAAGTTCTCAATTGGTACAGGGAGTTCTTAACAAGCGAGTCAAACATTCGAGACAAGTATGGATTCCCACCATATAAGAATCTAATTCTAGTAACCAGTCAGCTCAAAAACCGCCAAAAATCCATTGATAATATTAACGATTTCAAAAGAATTCTTGATAGATATAGATTGGAAAAATTCCCCGAAATCAGTGTATCATCTAGCTACCCAGCACGGTTCCTCAGACGCAAAAATCATTATTCGTATCATCTACTTATCAAGTATCCCAAACAATACAAAAACTTTTTTAATCTGCGAAATGTAATAAAAAATGAAGCCAGCAGAATAGGACTTCAGGTAAGATTAAATCCTAAGAATCTGTTTTAATTATTGGTTAGTTTATTTGACATTCCACTATTTATGTGATATAATAATGATATTCAATCTAGGAGAGAAGAGATGGCACAATTTAATGAATCCAAAAGCGAGTTTGATTCAATGGTCTTAGGTAAGGATAAAGCCAATATTAAGAAAACCCTATCAGAATTAGAAGTTTCGTTTGATGACAGTCTAAGACTAGAGATTGAAATTCCTAAAAAGATAGAGGAAAGATTTGCTTTATTATGGTAGGTAGCCCTACAATTTTTGATTCTTTTAGCAGGAACGCTTTTGGTTATACTTCAAAACAAATATTTTGTTGTTTCATTAATAATATCTGTATAGGTTATTATTATCATAATCCAAATACAAATCTAGAGATCGTCAATCTCCCTGTGAAATAAACAAGCAATCGCCTCAAGTAAGAAAACTTGAGGTATTTTTTATACATTCTTTTAGAACATCAAACGAATATCAACAGCAGTGTCTCTTTTGATAAATTCTCGAATCACCTCAATTGAAAGCTGCGCTTGAGCCATTGTTACATCTTTGTATTGAGAGTGAATTATCTGATTGCGAATCTTGCGAAGCTCATGCAACTCCCCTACTATCTCATAGGGAAGAGCTTTCATACCCTTTAAACCATTGATTACTTCAAGAGAAGAAAGATTTTCATCCCCTATTGCTTGGCTATATCTTGATTTATTCGTATAATATATTCTATATAGGTAAGCCTCAATTATTAGCCAAGAATAGCTCACAACCTGCTCATAATTACCTAAGTTCATTTCTTCTACTGCCTTAATTAATTGAGCTAAAAGTTGAACATATTCATAATTTTGAGATAATCTTTCAAAATTTTTACAAGCTTGGTTAATTGATTCTATTTGTATAATTCTTCCTTTCTTCAATAAAGTTCGTTGATCGTTTGTTATAACATGAGTTAATAAATTCTTCCAAAAAATATTATTAATATAATCAATCTTTTCAAAATCCACAGGAATATATCCAGATAAAAATCTAGCTAGATATAAATATTTTGACCTTGTATTGATATTCTCAATTTGATAATTCAGAATCTTTGACTCATTGTATTCGTGATAAATATAATCTTCAATAGTAATTTCTTTAAGATTAAAAAATTTACCAAAATTATATTGACTCAAACTTGACTCTAATGCTATATAAAAAGCGTTTAGATAATCAAGATATGTTCCGACAGTACACCCCGAGAATTTTAGGTGAATCAAGAAAAGTCCATCCCTACAGCCAATAACTTCAAAGTTACTTGAGTTATAAGCAAATTCTTGTTTCGCCAAAACTGCTCCAACTGATTGAAGGTTGGATAATTCTGTTATATTCAAACCCGAACCTAACCAAGTTGGCTTGTCAGGATAAAATCCAAAATATTTTTTTGTATAAGACATTTGTATATAAGCAAGTTAGCACAATCCTTAAATAATGTCTATTATTTATTTCTTTTTCTTTGACCAGCTTGAAGAATTTTTTTGCGTATCCTAATATTCTCTGGTGTTACTTCCACAAGTTCATCATCCCCAATGTATTCAAGCGAAGTCTCCAAAGTCATTTTTCTAGGTGGGGTTAATACAATCCCGTCATCAGATGCTTTTGTACGCATATTTGTAAGTTGTTTACCTTTAGTAGGATTTAGTTCCAAGTCTTCGTCTTTAGCACACTGTCCAATTACCATCCCTTCATAAACTTCAACTTGAGGTCCAATAAACAAGACCCCCCTTAGCTGTGCATTATTTAAAGCAAAAGCCATCGTATTACCTTTTTCAGTACTTACCAAAGAACCATGACTCCTATCAGCTTCATATTTAATCTTTGCTCTATATGAGTCAAAAACAGTATTCATAATTACTACTCCTTTAGTGCTAACAATCAATAATGATTTGAGCCCAATAAGTGAGCGAGTTGGCATAGTTGCAGTAAATTGAAACTCAGTTCCGGCATCATTTGGTGACATGTCAGTGATATCAGCAGCTCTTTTTCCTAGTTCTTGCATAACAACACCTTGAAATTCTTGAGGTACACTTATCTCAACAAACTCAAAAGGCTCATGAATCTCTCCAGAATCAGTGGTATGAAAAATTACCTCAGGTTTGGATACTTCAAGCTCAAACCCTTCTCTTCTCATAGACTCAATCAAAACACTCAAATGAAGTTCTCCCCTACCCGATACAATAAATTTATCTGCAGAATCCTGAGAATCCTTAACCTGCAAACTAACATTTGTTTCTAACTCTTTATAAAGTCTTTCCCTAATTTGACGACTAGTCCCTTTATCGCCTTCTTTACCTGCAAAAGGAGAAGTGTTCACTCCAAAAGTCATCTGAATTGTTGGTTCATCAACCTTTACTCTTGTCAAAACTTTATTATATTCGGGCGTACTAATGGTATCACCAATACTCACCTCTTCAATACCTGCTACCATTACTATTTCCCCAGCTTCAGCTTTTTCCACTTCTTTAGTAGTAAGCCCATCAAAAACCATAAGACTTGTTACTCTACCCTTTATGTTAGTCTTTTCTTGGATAGCATGAATCATCATATTCTTCTCCAAAAAACCTCCAAAAATTCTGCCAACCGCCATTTTCCCTTTAAAAGAATCATAATTAAGACTAAGAACAAGCATTTGCAACGGATTTGTAGAATTTTCATCTACACTAATCTTAGGTTGAGGAATATCCTTAATTACAATATCCAAAAGGTCAAACAGATTTTCTTTAAGTTGATCTTTATTTAATCCTGCTTTGCCTTGAACACCACTAGCATAAATTGTACTAAAGAGCATTTGTTCATCACTAGCTCCCAAATCCAAGAATAAATCTTCAACTTTTGTTAATGCTTTTGCGCAATCAGCAGCTGGCTTGTCAACTTTGTTAATCACTACAACAACCTTATGTCCTAATTCAATAGCTTTTTTGAGAACAAACTTGGTCTGAGGCATAGGTCCTTCTTGAGCATCAACCAACAAAACAACACCCTCAACCATCCTTAGAGTTCTTTCTACTTCACCTCCAAAATCTGCGTGACCTGGTGTATCAACAATATTAATTTTAAAATCTTTGTAATAAATTGAAGCATTTTTTGCCTTGATTGTAATACCACGCTCTTTTTCTTGATCCATATTATCCATTATAAGGTTTCCTAATGCATCAATATTCCTAATCTCTAAGGTTTGTCTTATAAGGCCATCCATCAAGGTAGTTTTGCCATGATCAACGTGTGCAATTATAGCAATGTTTCTTATCTTATCCACGGTGTAAGTCATATACCTATAGTTGCCCAAAATATGACTTCTGTCAAGAATGTTTTTCTCACATATCTAGTGATTTTTTTTAAAATTTTATTTTGATTTCGTATAAACTTATTTACATATAAATAATAATTTGAGAAAAAATTTGCTTTTACTTCGTATAAAAATTACAAACTATAAATATCTTCTTTATATATTTTTTAATGATATAATTGAATAGACTATTTGGTCTAAAAAACTAAAACAAGCTTTTACCACTGACTATATTATTAACATCCTTAAAAGCTATAACTACCCCGAGACCCAATAAAAGAATAAAAGTAAAGCCAATTAAAACACCTTCTAATTTTTTATTACGCTTACCTGTTAATTTATTAAGATAAATTAACAACAACCTCCCCCCATCAAGAGCTGGTAAAGGTAAAAGATTAAAAGCAGCTAAAGATACAGAAACGACAGCCATAATATTAAGAATTCCGCTAGCCCCTTGCAAATTATAAATTTGATTTCCCACATTTCCTACAGCTACAGGACCTCCCACAGCATTAAGAGCGCTTCTATCAGTAGCAAAAGGTAAAATAGCTTTAACAATATTACCCAAAACCTCAAAGTTAAGTCTAAAAATTGTCCAAGTTTGTTTAACAGCCAAAGAAACTGCTGTACTCAAATCCTTTGCTTTTAGACTAACCAGATAACCAAAACCATTACTACCAACACCAAATAAAGGACTATTATTATCCTCTCTTACAAGATCAACTTCAGTTGAAATCTCCTCCCCAGTATTTTTAGAAATATATGTTACAGGAACTTTCTGACCTTCTTTAGAATCCACCAAATTAGCAAAATTTTCAAAACTTTCAAGCTCATTTAACTCAAGACCAGCAAATCTAATCAAAGAGTCTCCACCTCTTATCCCAGCATCAAAAGCTGGAGAATCTTTAACAACATTTAATACTATTATATTATTTGTTATTGAGTCTACTTGAACTCGATCATCAAGATTTTTAACTTCATCTAAAAGCATTGGCTGAACAGGAGTAGAGATAAATCCAATTAAGATGAAAAAAAGTACAAAAGCTGTTATCAAGTTAAAGATAACTCCTCCAAGAATGATCAAAGTTTTTTGAAAAATATTCTTATTGTAAAACACTACACTAGAATTAGTTTTGTTATCCAATTCCCAACTTACCAAAATCTCCAGTTGTTCGACCATTTTGTCATATTTTTTAGCTTTTTTTTCTGAAACACTGTCTTTCAACCCACCTACCAAAAATCCTGATTCTTCTAATTCTTTCCAAGAACTATTATATTCAAGATTATTTTCTTCCAAAAAAAACTCCAATTCTTTTCCTTCAACTAACTCTTGAATCCTATTGATTATATAATTAGATCTAGCTTCTTTTGGATTAATTTCCAAATCAGTATGTGCTGTATCAATGGCGTCATGATCACCATATATCTTAGCAAAACCACCCAACCAAACAGCATTGATCGACCAGATTATCCCACGCCATTTGCGGTACCAAACCCTTGGTGGAATTCCCACCCCAAACTCAACCACTCTAACCCCAACAAGTCTAGACATTAAAAGATGACCAAATTCGTGGACAACAACCAGAGGAATTAATATAACAACAAACCAAAATAAAATCCCAATAATTTGAAAAATAACATCCATATTAATATAATTATATTTCCACTATACCAACAAACCAAAACCACGTCAAATTTGACCAATTACCAAAAAGCATCTATTTTGAATCATAGCAAATTATGAACTTTTTTTCTAATTTATTTTCATTTAATGGGGCTTTAGGTTTAATTGGTATGGTAGGTGGTTTTTTTATGATCAAAGAAGCCTACTATCTTAATCATCATATAATGTTTTTGGGGTATTTTGAAAAAAAATTTGGCCCAGGTAATGGCACTACAGCTTACAAACTAATTGGTCTAATATTGATAGTTTTTTCTCTTTTTGTTTTTATTGGAGCAATTAATCTTTTTGATAACTCTACCCTCCAAGGAACAGAACTAAATCAAACTCCGACTGAGATTTCGCCTTTTCCAAACAACAATACAGGAGGACCAAGAATTGCTCCATAATTATACCTTCAACGATCTATCTTAACCCGCTTACCAAACAAAGTTGCTTTTCCTTAGCCTCATTAGGGGAAAGAACAGATGGTTTGCCTGGATTAGCTTCCCATAAAACTAGTTCCGTAGTAATAGTACTAACATAATCAATCAAATAATCAGCATTAAATGATTGTTTCCAATCCTCCTCAACTCCTTCATAATTTGCTAATTCAAGAGAACTTTCAGAGCTGTTTCCATCTTCTGTTTTGGCTACAAAAACAATTTCGTTATTTTTTGGTTTGACCTCAATAGTAACTGTTTTATTAATAGCATTAGTTCTAGCTGAAAAATAAACTTGCTTCAAAGCCATAATCAACTCAACGACATTGAGTTTGAAAGAACAGCTAAATGAAGATGGTAGAATCTTTTTCCAATCTGGGAATTTACCTTCACGATATCGAAAAGCCATTTTAGCACTATCAAAATGAACCCACATGAAATTCTTCTCAAAGTTAATTATAATCTTCTCATCTTCAATATCACAAACAGCTAACAAAGACAAACTTTTTGGGTCAACTAAATAATTCTCTCCTGTGAGATCCTCTTTTGAGTTAATTAGTTTTACACCTAAATTAGTCTGACTCATCCTAAACCTATCTGTGCTAACCATTACCATCTGCTTATAATCTTTAGTAGAATCAACATGTAAACAAACACTCAAAAATTCTGGTTGAGAAACAACCCTAGGATTACCCACTGAAGTAACAGCAACCCTATTAGCTTCCAAAAAATCCATCTTATCTACCTCTATTTCATACTCACTTTCTTCAGCATTTTGAGCAGGAATATTAAACTCTTCAACATTTTGAAGGTTAATTCTCAAAGTATGCTTACTCTTTACTCCAATTATAACCAAGCTAGTTTTTTCAAGATTAACATCCAAACCAACCACATCATCACCTATTAGATTCACAGCCGAACTAAATAAATCAGTATTAACCAAAAAAGCTAAATCCTCTTGAACATCTGGCTTGATAGATTTTTTAGAAACAGCATAGTACACAGAACTACTAATTACTAAAAAGGTCACTACTCCATCTTTATTTATAACCAGCTTAGTCATTGTAAATATATCCACTTCACTCCTTTTAGGACTAACACTATTACATACACCTAGTATTTTAGACAGCTCTTTTTGATTAAAACTCACAAACGACATAGTAATCTAATAAATATGCCAACACACTACCAACTGAGCCGTTTCTTGTCAAGCAAGGTGTTGACTTTTATGAGTTTTTGTCTAAACATACTAATATGTTACCATCGAGTTTATTCAATCTAAATCTACCTCAAACCTCCAAAAAACAGCTTACCCAAAAGGTAAGCTCAATCACTTCAGGAACATTCCCAAAAAAACTTTTATTTTTTCACTATAGCGAGTTTCTACTTAGAGCTAATCGCAACCATTTTTACCAAACCACCCTAAATTCAGCTGACTTGAGTGCTATTGATGGTAGAGGTCTTCACTTTGCCCAATGGGTAATAATGTACAATTCTTTACTAGTTAAAATATTTCAAAAATTTATCAATTTACCCAAACCATTTACTTTGCTTGTGTTTTTAATACTTTTCCCTTTCCAGTTATTCAGTAATCTTATTCTTGGACTGATAACAATTATTTTTCAATATGATTTTTCCAAAAGAACCAATAACGAAGTTATTCTTGGACGTGAATATGTTTATGATTTACTTAATATTGCCAGTAATAAAGGATGGAAAACATTGATTATTGGAGGTTCCAAGTTGGGTGATGAAATTACTCAAAAAGTTATATCCAAAATCTTTCCAAATCTCAAATTAATTACTTGGACCCGAGATTCCAAATCCCTCTTAATGAAAGACCAACTCCTACCTGAGTTCATAGGATCTACCATCAACAATGAGAATATTTGTCAGATTTTTCCTGATCTTTGGGAGGCTCGCAACCATATTAAAAAAACAAAACCAGACCTTATTTTGGTTTGTCTTGGAGGAGCCTCAGGTAAGCAAGAATTTTTCTTACACTATCTCAAAGAAGACAAAGAAATCAAGTTCAAACTAGCTGCTGGGGTTGGTGCAGCAGTTGATCACCTTGGTGGAGGCAATCAGCAAAAACTTGCACCAAGTTGGATGGTTAATTCTGGTTTGGAGTGGTTCTTTAGATTCTTAACAACACCCTCTAGAAGAAAAAGGATCTTGGACTCAATCTTTACATTATGGTGGTGGCTAACCGTACAGCAGTTTATGAATGTATCTTTGGAACGCAAAACTGTTGTTAATATACTATCAAACAAAATAAATCAATATTTACTAGTCAAAAGAAGAAATCTCCTACCTGGAGATCTAGGATGGAGTTTTGTTCAAGGCGGAATTGAGGATAATGAATCCGCTCAAAAAGCTGGAACCAGAGAAATTGTGGAAGAAGTTATGTTAAATTCTGATGATCTCAAGACTCACTATAGACCAATTATAGGTCAAACAGAACCTCACACAATATCTTTCATCAGGTTTATTCTCAATGGAGCTAAATTTAACAAATCTAAGCATTATCTTAATTTTGTTCAATACAAAGGTCTTGAGAATCCAAAAAATAATTGGGAGAATCAAAAATCCAAATGGGTTGACTCTAAAGATGTTCACTCCAAGCTTTCTATTGAAAAGAGATCAGATTGGATGATTGCACAAGAGTACATTCTATCAAAAAAATAAACTATATATAATAAAGTTGAGTTAATTGTAAAAAACCTAGTCTAAAGTATAATCAATTTGACAAAAAAATTTGCTAATAGTTTAATTAGCTACTAATTATGTCTTTAATATCAGCCATCGACTTAGTTAAAAATTACGGTACCAAAAAAAATCCTATCAAAGCCTTAGGACCTGTTAATTTTGAAATCCATTCCAAGTCGTTCACTCTTATTCTAGGCAAATCTGGTAGTGGCAAATCAACATTACTCAACCTACTTGCTGGTCTGGACAAATCAACATCCGGTTCTTTAATAGTACAAAATAAAAACCTATCCACACTATCTCAACGCAAACTTTCCAAATACAGGGCTAATATTGGAATCATTTTTCAATTCTATAACCTATTACCTAATCTTAACTCTATCGAAAATGTTATGATGGGTTCTTGGGCTGGCGGAGTTGAAGGAACTTATGAGTATGCTGAGCAATTACTAAAAGATTTTGGAATTGATCATCGAGCTAAAGCCAATGTCAAAACCCTCAGTGGAGGTGAAAAACAGCGCGTAGCCATCTGCCGAGCTTTGGTATCTCAGCCTGAAATTTTGTTTTGTGATGAACCAACAGGTGCATTGGATAGCACTAACGAGAGACAAGTTATCAAAATCCTCCAAGGGCTTTCCCAAAAAGGTTTAACAATCATAATGGTTACTCACTCTCAAGAATTTCGCTCCCTTGCTGATCAAATAATTTATCTCAAAGACGGACTAATAACTGATCACAAGAATTTCAATCATCAGCAAATTCCACAAGAAGAGCCAAACCCCAACCACCCCTCTTCTCCCAACAAAGTCCACCGCAATCCTGACGAACCGCTCCCTCTTACCAATTCTGTAGCCAATAACGATAACTTTAATATAGATCCCAAAATCAATTTATAGACTATGTCACTCCAAGCTGTACTGCTAATTCTTTATAAATATTTCAAAGAAAACTGGCTCAGAATCATTCTAGCCTCAGGTGGTATAATAATCGGTGTCTGGTCAATCACCTTGACCTCCTTTTTGTCTCTCGGGTTATCAGAGAAAATCATCACTGCTATTAATAGCCAAAGTGCTACCAAATATATTCAAGTCCAAAAAGACGAAAGTGGCGCCAATTCCTTTTTTGAAATCTCAGGACCACCCAAGTTCCAAAGAATTAGTCCAAATAGTGTCAAAGCCGATACCGTCAATATTGATAGTGTTCAAGAAGTAGCAGCCAATTCAACATTCTTGAGTTATCTAAGAACCAGCTCAAACGATCCAATAGAGTGTGTTAACAATCTTTATGCAACCCTTGACCAACCAGACGAGAGTCAGCTAATACCAGGTGAGCAACCAATCAACCCACAAACTGCCGCAGAGAATTCAGATGGCTGTTACTTAATCAACCAGAACTATGGAAGTTTTGAGAATCTTTATCAAGCCAACAAGACTGACTGGATTGGTCAAGAAACTCCCCCAACTGCTAATGAAGTTGTTGCTTGCTATCAATGCAACCCTTCCTCTCCACTATTTGAAGAATTATCCCTTGCCTCTCCTCAAGAACTTCTTGGTCAAACCTTAACCCTAGAATATGTCAAAACTCCAATTCACGAGCCTGCTGGTAGTATTTTTGATGTAACCAACCCAGGAATAACTGAATACAACTTTGAAGAAACTCAGACATTTGAGGTCAAAGTCGCTGCAGTTATTGATGATAGGGATAGTTCTGATGGAGGGTTTGCTGGGGCTAATAATTTTTTTACTAGCCGAGCCATTCAACAACAAGCCAGCATTGTTACACCTGAAAGCGTGGATTTTGATAACGCTGGGTTCATAGCCATCGACGTCTTTATTGATGATTTTCAATCACTTGATTCGACTATTGAAGATCTCCAGGATAAGAACTATCTAGTATCTTCTGCTGCTCAATTATTCATAACCGCAGTTCAATCATTATTTTTGGTCGTGACAATTGTTCTAGGTTTATTCGGGTTAATTGCTCTAATTGCCTCAATCTTTGGAATAACCAATGTGATGGCTATATCCGTTCTCAAAAGACAAAAAGAGATCGGCATCCTCAAAGCCCTTGGAGCTCGCAATTGGGACATTCTCAAAATTTTCTTCTTGGAGAGCACACTACTTGGAATTGTTGGTTGGATAATAGGAACTCTGGTTGGATACCTCTCTACCCTGGCTTTGTCGGTATCGTTTGAAAGATTTGTTTTATCTAACGATTCTTGGAGAAACAACCTTGAGAATTTTGGAATCACTGATTTTGTATTACCAATCAACTATGTAATTATCCTGGCAACTTTTGTAATCGCCCTAATTATAACATCAATATCAGGAATACTTCCCGCAATTCGAGCCTCTCGCCAAGATCCCGTACAAACCCTCAAAAACTAATATTATGTCAATCAAAGGTTTTTTTACACTTCTATTCAAACACTTAACCTCCAAATGGGGCAGAGTTCTCCTTAGCTCAATGGGGATCATGATTGGAGTCTGGTCAATTCTTCTGACAGTAACACTCTCATCCGGTCTTCAAGACAAACTCCAAGTGGCTGTTAACTCACAAGCCATAGTCAAAACTGTACAATATTATAGAGAAAACACTGGAGTTAGTTCTCTTCTTGATTTTCGACCTAACTCCAAATTTGAAAGAATTAGTTATGCAGAGCACCAAAGAACTGCCGAAGAAAACCCTAATGTTACTAGCTATGCTCCATCAGATATTGCAACTTTGTACATCAACACCAACTCGCAATCCACTAAATGTGTAGACGAATCTATTAATAATCTTGAAAATACTAATAACTCTACAATTTTGAATAACTGTTATTTGTATAATGTAATCAATCAACCTTATGATTTGATTTATGGAACTCTTAAAACTAATTGGTTTGGATCAAGCACACCTCCAAAAGCCAATGAACTTGTTGCTTGTTACAAATGCTCAGATCAAAACCCTCTATATGAATCACTTTTGGTAAACTCACCTGAAGAAATGTTAGGCAAAACTATCTCTATCGAAATAAACACATCTACAGCCTTAGCAAAAGCTGGAGAAGAAGCAGAATTACTCCAAACTATACCTATCCAAGAACAAATACCCCAAAGTGTTATCCAAGAATACAAAATAATCTCTGTCATAGACGATAGAGACAGCACCAATCCTATAAGCACAGCTTTTAGTCCATATTTTTTGTACCAAGAGAATTTTATGTGGATGCTATAGAATTTCGAGGAAAAAACATCGACCCAGATGATTTTGGCTATATTGAATTAAATGTATTTATTGATGACTTTACCAATCTTCAATCAGTAATTGATTATTTTAAAGACAAAAATTATCTAGTTATTTCTACTGGAGAAATCTTAGCCAACTCAATCAAAACTTCTTTTACTGTAATTAGTATAGTTTTGGGTATTTTTGCAGCAATTGCTCTTTTTGCTTCAGTCTTTGGAATAGTTAATGTTATGATTATCAGTGTTCTTGAAAGACAAAAAGAAATTGGTATCCTCAAAGCACTAGGTGCAAGATCAAATGATATATTTAATATATTTTTATTTGAAAGTATCTTTTTGGGAGTTCTAGGCTGGTTGTTTGGCTGGCTATTGACACTTATTGTAACAAAAATACTATCAACAGCTTTTGATAGATTACTCCTTACAAATAACTCCATTCAAGCTAACCTTGAAAGCTTTAATATAACTAGCTTTGATTTACCAATTCCACTTTTTATTCTAATTATTACTTTTTTCTTAGCAGTCATCTTCACCTTGCTATCAGGTCTGTATCCAGCAATACAAGCAGCTAGACAAAACCCAGTTGACACACTAAGGAGCGAATAAACAAATACCTAAGTATTAATGTAATTTTCTCGTTAAGAATTTCCCCTAAAAAATACGTAACACTTACATCATCATTACAGACCAGATCCAAACCCATCCAGAATCAAACTTTTTTCAAGTCATCAAAAACAGGCTGTATAGTACAATTCGGATAGAGAATATCCGCAAATTCTCTGGTATACAATGCATTCGCATGAGTTTTTTCTGCTTGAGTATTTTTAAACTTCATAATATGTACAAACTCAAAACTATCTTTTTTCTGAAATGCTTGATAAAAAGTTTCATCTTCATTTTTCAAAACTTCTTTAACAAATTTTCTCACAGCAGTTTGTACGATTTTGAGTTTATCAGGATACACTTGGTAGTTAACTAATTTGATAATCATATTACATATTTAAAACAATCTTTTAATAGTTTAACAAGGTCTAAGGACCTTTCTAAGTTCTTTTTCAATTTTCAAGTATATGTATATTTTGAGCGAAAATAGACGTGTAAAAGAATTTAAACAAGCAAGTATAGGTTTGACAATACATTACTTTTATACTAATATTAGCTAAATGACCAGTAAGTTTGTACGATTTTTGGTGTTTGGAATAATAGGTATTTGGAACACACTGTTTGATTTAGGACTTTTTTGGAGCGGGATGACTATTTTGTCCAAAATTGGAATCAAAAAGACTCAAAAACTTGCTCCAATTGCCAATATTTTTTCATTTCTAACATCCAATATTGTAAGTTATTACCTAAACTCTAGTTTCACCTGGAGAGATTCATCTAATAGTAAAGGTTTTTTACCTTATTTGATAGTAACACTTATTTCCCTAGCTGTATCTACAATTTTAATTAGCTTCTTTACAAAGCCAAAGTATTTTGATATTTTTCAAAAATCATATAAAACTTTTTCTTTTAGCCAAGAAACATCATATTAACCTAAAACAAATATGCTCTTATTATCAAACTCCTAACTGTTGGTATAAGTTTATTTATAAATTTCTTTGGTTACCAAACTTTTGTATTTTAATGTAATGTCTTCAGCATCTCCCCAAATCAATAAAGAATCCAGTATATCAATATCAGGAGCAACCACCCAAGCAAATATATATAACACCCCATCTCACATTCAGTCAGAAGATTTTGGATTTTATTTTTGGTTACATATTATAGTTATTGGTATTATGTATCTTTCACCTTTTTTATTCCCAATTAGTATTATCCTCTTTGGTCTTTTTTCTTACAGACTTCAATTACTCATATTCAAGGGTTGTATTCTAACTCACGCCGAATTCCATTCAAAAGACATAACCCAAAAACCCAAAAATTCTTTTTACGGTTATTATTTGGCTAAGATTGGAATTCATCCAGATCTCAAAAAGCTGACCTTCATTCTCAATGTAATTATTCCAATAATTATTTTTTCAACTGCAATTATCTGGCAACTTCTTCTGAAAAACCCTACTTATTTTGGATAATTTCTACCTATTCCAACCTCCAGTAAAATCACCAGGTCTATCAATCCTACGATATGTGTGAGCTCCAAAGAAGTCGCGTTGAGCCTGAATCAAATTGCTTGGCAACCTACCAGCAAAAATAGTCTGAAAGTAGTCATATGTGGCATTTAGTACTGGCTTAGGTGTGTGTGATTGGTTATGCAGCATCCTAAGATAATTGATATCGCTTTTGACTTCGTATAATATCTTATGAGTCTTCACCTTATCTTCCTGCCAAAAAGTATCCAGCATTGATAACATCTGAGACCTAATAATACAACCACCTTGCCATATACGAACAACTTCATCCATATTAATCTGATAACCTTTCTCATCGCTAGCTTGCTTGATCAGATCAAGACCTTGCAGATATGCTCCTAGATAGACCATTTCTAATGTACGAAAAATAGTTGTAGTCATAGCCTCAATTTCTTCTTGAGATTTTCTAACTACCCTTGTCTCACGAAGATCATTAACTATTTGATTTGCTAAATAAGACTGATTTCTTGCAGACATTATCCTAGCAAAAACAGCTGCTGAAATACTAGGAACCGCCGCCCCAAACTCAATTGCACACTGAACCGTCCAACCACCAGTACCTTTGGCCTTCGCCTCTTCAAAAACTTTTTCTACCAAAAAACCCTCTCCATTTTTGTCTTCACTTGAAAGAATACTTATTGTAATATCAAGCAAATAACTTTGAATATTACCATAATCAACCTTACGAAAAACCTCCGCAATTTGAGGAGTATTAAGCCCAAAAGATCTCATAATATCATAGATCTCAACAATTCCTTGCATAATTGCATACTCAATGCCATTATGAACCATTTTCACAAAATGACCTGCTCCAAACTTACCAACATTCGTCACACAAGGAAGACCAGCAAAATCTTTAGCGACAACTTTTTGGAGCAATGGAAGTAGAACCTCAATAGCATTTTTATCACCCCCTGGCATAATACTTGGACCATGAAGAGCACCTTCTTCACCTCCACTAATTCCACATCCAAGGTATCTTACTTTTCCTTGTAGCTCCATTTGCCTCCTCTCAGTATCTTTATAAAAAGAGTTCCCAAAATCTACAATTATATCACTCTTATCCAAAAATTTTATAAGACTTTTGATAGCCAAATCTACTGGCTCTCCAGATTTGATAAGTAAAATTATTTTTTTTGGAGATTCCAAGCTATTGACAAAATCCTCAAGTTCTTCAAAGCCCTCAATATTTGTCCAACCCTTTGTCCAAAAGGTTTTGAGTTTTTCCAAAACTTCTATTATACACAGAAGTTGTTATTCCATGAGAAGCAAAATTTTGAGCCAATGAAGCCCCCATAACACCAAGACCAATTATTCCAATTTGATTGATAGTTGACATATCCCAAGGGTACCAAAATATTTTGCTAAATGTCAACAACATACTCATTTGCTCTAACCTGTGTTAACAGTCTTTGACAAAAAATATATTATAAAAAAGAATATTTAGGAATTAATTTCATATATATGCTATCTATTGGACTTGTCGGGCTGCCCAATGCTGGGAAATCTAGTCTTTTAATCTTTGACCAAAAGATCTGTCCCTGCTGAGAACTTTCCTTTTTGTACTATTGAACCAAGTGATGGGATTGTCTCTGTTCCTGACACTCGTGTTGATGAGCTTGGCAAGTTAGTTGGTGCTGCCAAACTTGTTCACGCCGCAATTGAGTTCAAAGATATTGCTGGACTTGTCAAAAATGCTCACGCTGGTGAAGGACTTGGTAATCAATTCCTATCTCACATTCGCGAAGTTGATCTGATTCTGCTTGTGCTTCGCAAATTCGTGAATGATGATGTCGTTCATGTTGAGAATCGAGTTAATCCAGCTGAAGACGAAGAAATCCTCATGTTAGAGCTTGCTCTTGCAGATCAAAGAACCATTAACTCTGCCATCCCTAAATATGAAAAAGAACTCAAAACAAACAAAGACCCACATGCCAGCATAAAAATTACTATTCTCAAAAATCTTGAAGCAACCTTAAATCAATCTAAACCTGCCTCTTTGGTTCTTCTTGATAAGAATTTAGATAAAGATGTACACAAATGGAGAAGAAGTCTTAACCTTCTTACAGATAAACCTATTTTGAGACTTGGGAATATTTCAAACGATGTTTTAAACATTAATCATATCACAGATTTTGAAATTGATGTTTTGTTAGAAGCATCTTTAGCTGATCTAAGTAAAGAAGAAAGAATTGAACTTGGCGTTGAAGGTGAAACTGGTCTGGATAAACTGATTCAAGCCTGTTACAAAAAGCTTAACCTAGCAACCTATTTAACCGCAGGAGAAGTCGAAGCTAGAGCTTGGACTTTTAGTAATGGTATGACTGCACCTCAGTGCGCTGGAATTATCCACAGTGATTTTGAAAAAAGTTTTATCAAAGCAGAAGTGATCAAATACAATGACTTCATAGAATGTGGCTCCAGAAAAACCGCCATCGAAAAGGGGCTAGCTCGAACAGAAGGAAAGGACTACTTAATGAAAGACGGGGATGTCGTAGAGTTCAAAACTAACACCTAAATAAAAGCATTCCATTTTAGCTCAAAGCTCTACAGTAACAAAAATTTATCTTACTCCCAAAAATACCCCATCCCTATAATTTTTACCCATAATATCTATTTCAGTTTTCTCCAACTCTGCTAATTTTTGTAGTACATTATCTGAGTATGGTTTCAAGTCATTTTGAGTTTTTTCTATATCCCATTTATCATTAATCACCAAACAAGAATCTAAAATTGTTACATTTTTGGAATATTGAGCATCTAAAATATTTTTCTTAAAAAAAATATACTCCCGAACGGTGTTCACAAAATCATTAAGTTTGTTTTGATACTCAACTTGCCAGTCTCCCAACTCATTTTCATAATTGATAATATCCTCATCGATACCACTAAGATATTGACTTAATATATTGATATCTTTTTTGTTTTGACCTAGTTTTTGATAGTCTTCTTGTGGGTTATCAGTACATTCTATAAAATTATCAATTCCAATGAGACTACTTTCAATATAAAGATTAAAGCTATCAACCTTTAATTGATTTATGTTTCCAGTAAATGCTTGTACACTAGACGGTTGCAAAGTCCCAACCCACAAAAGTACACTTGCAATTGACAAAATCACCGTAATACTAGTTAAAACTTCCCACATTTCCATACCTACTAGGCTGGATATTTTTGTTTTTATTTTTGATATTTGCATATAATTGAATATATACAAGATTTTTTATTATAACTAATTATATCATATCTACAGAAATTATGCAACAAGAAATGTGCATAATATTTTGACACTGTACAACCAATTACTATTAATTAAGAGAATTCGTTTTCATTGATTTGATCTCTACTATAGTCGAACTCATACCAAACTTGACTTGCTGTAGTAGTATAATAAGCAACAAAGTAACCTATATTGACTACTTGCGCGGACAGTCAAGTAATGTTTAGCATGGTATCCTGTATATATCAGAACTATTTATATCAAACCCCATATCAATCACAATTTTTGAGACAGCAAGAAAACCCTCCTAAAGGGTTTGTCTCGCATTTGTGCCTTCGACTAAAGGAAATTCTTAACCAAGGATTAGTTGTTATAGAATAATTGAATTGGTTTTCCACGATGTAACAAAACCTAGAAGGTTTTGAATCTTTCGTAATATGGTATACTATACCATATTACTCCCGTAATTTGAGACATTGAGTGTCAAATTACTACTTAACGATCTTGGTTACTATTCCTGCTCCGATTGTTCTTCCACCTTCACGAACAGCAAACTTCATTCCATCTTCAATTGCTACTGGTTTTTCTAAAGTTACTTTCACTGGAACGTCAGTATCTCCAGGCATTGCCATTTGTTTTGAAGCATCAGCAAAATTCATAGCCCCAGTAACATCAGTTGTTCTAATATAGAATTGTGGCTTATATCCAGGAAGAATTGGAGTGTGTCTTCCACCCTCATCCTTGGTAAGAACGTACAATGTAGCTTCAAACTCAGTATGAGGAGTAATTGAACCTGGTTTGGCAAGTACCATACCTCTTTGAATTTGTTCCTTGTTCATTCCACGAAGAAGAAGTCCAGCATTATCACCAGCCATGCCTTTATCAAGCTGTTTATTAAACATCTCAATTCCAGTCACGACAGTAGATTGAGTATCAGCCAGTCCAACCAACTCAGCAGTATCATTGAGATTGATTGTTCCTCTTTCAATTCTACCAGTAGCTACTGTTCCACGACCAGTGATAGAGAAAACATCCTCAATAGCCATCAAGAAATCTTTGTCAGTTTCACGAATTGGATCCTCAACATAAGAATCTAAAGTGTCCAAAAGCTCACCTATTTTGGCAGAATAATCAGCATCTCCTTCAAGAGCTTTAAGAGCTGAACCCTGAACAATTGGCGTAGTAGCACCATCAAAACCATATTTGGTAAGAAGATCTCTAATCTCTTCTTCTACCAGTTCAATCATATCAGCATCATCAACCATATCACACTTGTTCAAGAAAACAACCATTTTCGGTACTCCAACCTGCCGTGCAAGAAGGATATGCTCTCTAGTCTGAGGCATTGGCCCATCAGTAGCAGCTACAACCAAAATAGCAGCATCCATTTGAGCAGCACCTGTGATCATATTCTTGACATAATCAGCGTGACCTGGACAATCAACATGAGCGTAATGCCTAGTTGCTGTTTCATATTCCACGTGAGCTGTGTTAATTGTAATACCACGCTCTTTTTCCTCAGGAGCGGCATCAATATCTTCAAATTTTCTAGCCTTAGCATTTCCTAGCTTAAAAGCATAATCAACTATTGCGGCTGTCAAAGTTGTTTTTCCGTGATCTACGTGACCTATAGTTCCAATATTTACGTGAACCTTATTTCTATTAAATACATCTGCCATAAAAATTATAAATAAATTTTCTAACTATTCACAAACTAAACAAAAACCCGATTATGTCAACACCAAAAAAGTGCCAATACCCAAAAACCTCAATTGACCAAGTTGATTAATCTAAT
>JAAUSE010000013.1 GCA_012031925.1 Candidatus Altimarinota bacterium | reverse complement strand
GAGTGAGTTTTGTCTCAACACCTTCAATCTTTTGAGTGAGTTTTGTTTCAACACCTTCAATCTTTTGAGTGAGTTTTGTTTCAACACCATCGATTTTGTCAGATAAAGAAGTTAATTGATATCCAATACTGTTTTTATCTTCAACATTAGAGATTGCCTGAACTACTGCATTGACAATTTTTTGGGTCTGCATATTTTCTTTAGCCTCTTCTAACTCCTTGGCTTCTTTTTTGGCTTCTTCTGAAATAATTGTCAACTTTGTGTTGAATATTCCTAGCTTTTTTCCAATTAGATATGTTCCAAGAATTGTTAGAATTGGTCCGATTGATTGATCACCAATGTATTTGAATAAACTAAATACCAACTTGAGAGCGATTTGAAAATCAAAATTTTCCATTATTTATACCTCGATAACCTCTGGATTATAGCACATATCTAGACAAAAGTCAACTTATTATAATTTTAATTATTTGTTATTAGATAAATTTTTTTAAACAAAGATGGTGTGTAAGAGTGAGGGTTTTGTTGATTATTGTCATATCTTGTGATTCTCGTACCATTGGTTGTTGAAGAGTTCTTGGGGGTCGTATTTTTGTTTGAGTTGGAATAATTCTTGGAGCTTTGGATACATTCTGTGGATCTGGTCTTGGGTGTAATAATTGTTGTATGCCAAATAATATTTGCCGTCTATTTCTAGTAGATAATCCATTAATTCTTGGACGAAAGTTTGCATTTGTTCTTGACCTTTTTGGTCTTTGGTGATCTTGTAGTATGATACGAAACCGTAGTTTTCTTGGGGACTGTATGTCAATAGACCTTCACTATCAGCAAGGGTTTTTCTCACTGTTGTGTTGACAATGTTGATGTTGTGTTTTTGGAGAAGTTGCCGGTATTTGGGAATGAATTCATCGACTTTGTCAGTTGGGATAAAGTACTCTTGTAGAATGTCTGTGCTGTTTGGATCATCTAATTCTAAGAACCTTACTGGGACAGCCATGGCGGTGTTTCTGGTGGTTAGTTCTGGGTCAATAATTGGACTTAGGTTTTTTTCTAAGAACCATCTGACTTTTTGACCCCAGTCGGAATTCCTAGCTAGTCTGTAGATTGCTTTGCGTAGCCAAATACTATTCTCTCCAGTTATATCATCCTCAACATCTTTGGTGGTATTGGTAGGTTTGTAATTGTACACTAGGACTTCTTTGAGGAGATTATCTTGATCCATCGAAAAATGGGCTTCTGATAATTCGGAGTCTGCTGAAGATTGCTCCATATTGTGAAGAAAATCTTTGGAATCGAATAACTCTAACTTGGTTTGATAGATATTATTTGGGTTGGTATTTAGGGTTACTTGGGTAACAACTCCAAACAAGCCCATTCCACCGTGGACTGCATAGAATAATTCGGGGTTTTCAGTTCTAGAGCAGGTTATTAGCTCTCCTTCTGCATTGACAAGTTGGAACTCATTGACGGTGTGAATAAGAGTAGAAAAGTTGGGATCTTTGCCGTGAGCATTGACTGCTATAGATCCGCCTACAGTAAATATGTTGGAATCTTGCATTACTTGAACCGATCTGTTGTGTTTGGAGAGTTTGTTCTGGATGCTTTTCCAAGTGGCTCCACTTTGGACGGTAACAGTTTGGTCTTCTTGGTTGTATTGGATATTATTGAATTCTCTCATATCTAGATGAATTGAGTTATCAAAGGCATTTTGACCGCCCATACTGTGCCTTGCTCCTGACATACTGATTTTTTTCTTCTCATCTTTGGCGAGTTGAACAGTTTCTTGGATTTGTTCAATGTTTTTTGGTTGAACAATACCCTCAACTTCAACTCTGTATAGTTTACTTGCATCGCTGATTGTGGCAGGAAAAAGTTCGTCCGTTGTGGAAATTAGTGTTGGTTGTGGGGCTATACTAAGGGGTTCATCTATTGGGTGTTGATAGTAAACATCTTTGATAATCCACTTTTGGTTGTTGTCATTCCATATCAAGAATTTGATAATTATTACAGTGATTAAGAATATAACAGCGATGTTTTGGCGTTTGTTGTTCATATTAGATTAGATAGTTGGTAAGTAATTAGAACTCTCATGAAGCCTTTTAGTCAATTAAATATTTGTTGCAAACATTAAAAAACGAACCTTGGTTGGTTCGTGGAATTGATTAGTTGGTTTTGGTAAGTACTAGACTGTGGAGGTTTGGGAAATTATTTATATTTAATTCCTCTAGATTGCTTCTTAGGGATTTAACATTCGACTTAGAATCTGAGTTTAGAAGCTCTTTGGTGGTTTTTAGAATATTGTGGTTGTTTAAATTCTCTGAAAAACTATATATGTCTATGAATGAGTTAGTAAATTGAACCCTTCTTTCTTCGCTACCATCAGGCAAGATTAAGAGTCTGTAATCATTAGAATGGTATATTTGAGAAATGGTTTCTATCTCATATTCAGAAAGTGTTTTTAGTTAATTTATTGAATTTTGAAGATCTGCTTCATTATCAATTGTTAGAATTTTCTTAATGTGTTCAAAATAATAATAAAGACTATAATTAAGTTGGGACTTATTAATGTTGTACGCATCAACAAATTGATCTAGAGGTGCTTTGAGAATATACTTAGAACCAGATATCATAGAGATATATTGTCTGGTTCGTAATAGATCTTGGAGGTTATTGCTGTATTTGAAATCTAAATGTTTATAAATATTATATACCCAAACTACTCCAAACTAACAATCTTACACATAAACCTCTTTTCCAGTTTCATTTTCCCCATTAGATTAGTTTGGTTCAAACTTATATGGATATAGTTCTAAAATTTTGAGGTTTGCAAGTTTGGAAAGATTTGGGTATATAAATATAAATCGGATATCACTTGAATGAACTTTTGGCTTGATTGAAAATCATCTAGGCAGATTCCTGGAAAGTCTTTGTCTGGTAAAAAATAATATCTTCGAATCAGGTTGATCAGGTTGTATTCCTTTACAAAATCTTCCCTCTTTTGATCTTCATAATCAATAGTTTTTTGAGCGAATTTAGATTCGATTTCTTTCATGAAATAATATTCAGGCGATCTTCGAAATACACTCATTACAACTCTTCCTCAAGACTTGTGTGTTTAATTTTTGTGATTTTTGGCGTATTGTCAAAAAATGTGAACTTTTTTTGACTCAATAAAGAGGTTGTACCAAAAAGATGACACAGGTTTTCCTGGGTCATTAGTAGAGTTTCAAGCGTAAGCCTTTACTTCATGATTGTCGGTTACTGGAGCATAACCTTGGCTCTATCAAATACGTGAGCACTTATACGGGCGCCATATCTGGCTTTCACCTCTCGGCACATCGAGTATTACATAGATTCTAAAAATCTACCTGTCCTCGTCCTGTATAATCAAGTTCGATCGCTGTTTCAGATCGTCCCTCAATAGAAAATCGTTACAAGACCCTCCATTTGGTTAGGTTACTTGGTTATGTTTTCCATAGTTTACCCACACCTGGATTATTAAAAAAAATTAGAAAGATTGTCAAGAGTTGACAACTACTAATGATTCTTGTATCTTGTATTTTGTTTATGCCAAAAAAAACTATCAAGGAAGGTGATAAAAAGATCTTGGAATCGTTACCTGAAGAGTTTAAAGAAGACAAATATATCGAAGTTGGTGCTAGACCTTGGGGAGTATACTATGTTCTGGAGGATAGTCCTAATTACAAGGTGAAAAAAATTGTAGTTAATCCTGGTCATAGGCTGAGTTTGCAGCTTCATAAACATAGATCCGAGCATTGGATTGTGGTTAGTGGTAACGCTAGTGTGGTTGTACGTAATTGTGAAGATGAAGCTAAATGGTCTTTTGATCTTCCACCAAATGAAAGTTGTTTTATACCAATGAATGTCAAACATAGACTAGCCAATTTTGGCAAAATTCCTTTGGTGATTGTGGAGGTTCAAGTAGGTGAATATACTGGCGAAGATGATATTGAGAGGTTTGAGGATGATTATTCTCGTGCTAGTTGAAGAAATTTATTAAGTATTTAGAGTTTTATGGTTGAAGGTAACTTGAAAAAGGTTTTGGTAATGGGAATTGGGGGGCATGGTTGGAAATCAATCAAAGATTTTTTACTTACTTATAAAGGTGTGATTGAGATTGTAATGTTACCCGTTGATTGGGGTGGTTCTACTGGAGTGGTTGGTCGTGTTTTGGAGTACAGTAATGGTTTACTTAACAAACAATTACATGGGTCTAAGGATTTTCCGGTATTACCTTTTGGTGATTTGAATAAGTTTGTGGCAGATTTTTTGGAAGATTGTTGTGGTGATAATATTCTTATTAGTAATGGCCTTAGAACTAAAAATGTACTTGATTTTCGTAGTGATGATAAGATTGAATTAATTAAGGCTTTTTTAGCAGTAAAAAAATGTTTAAAGCTTGAAAATAGTTGGGGTGTAGAGTTTGAATCATATGTTGAAAAATACTTAGATTACTATAATAAAATCTCTAGTCAACTGGATTACACTTCTCAAACTTCCTTGGGAAATTTGTGGCATGCTTTTTTGTATTGGAAACTAAAATCCATTGAGGGTATAATTGATTTTTATCATAAAAAAAACATTTTACCACAGAACTTGTTTGTAAAGTTTACTAACAACCATCGATTGATTTTGAAGGGGGTTTTTGTAAATGAGAACCGTCAAGTAAATCTTTTAACAGGTGAAGATTTGATAGATATTTCTAGTCATCCTATTAACCCTGAATCAATGATTTTAGTTGATAAGACTGGTCTAAAAAGTGATGTGGATGAAAAAATTTTGAATCTTTTAAAAGAATCTGAACTAATTATTATTCCAAATGGTTCAATTGCAAATTGGCTGCCTATTGTTAATGTCAAAAAAGTAAGACAAGTGTTGCAAAAAAAATCTGACCGGCAAGAAATTCTGATGTTGATGAATTTATTCTTTGGCCGAAACGAATACCCTTGCGATGTGTATGGATATTATCTCAAAGATCAAGGTGTTGACCCTGTGGTGCTGGCTCCCAAAGAAGTTCCAGAAGAGTTTTATTATAGTTTTGTTCGTGAGTATAGACTACAAGGTAAGAATATTAATTACAATCTTAACACCAGTGCGCAAACTGGTTTAGGTGAATACGTCAGGGGCTATAATAATTGTTTGGAGCTTATTACCAGTAAAGATGACAAGAGTGTAGAGGGTCTCAAGCATGATCAGCAATCAGTTCGCAAAGAGATACTCAAGTATGTTATGTATCTTTACTTTAAGGATATGATTAGTTGACAATTGGTGTTTTTTGTTATATAGATAATGATATTGTATCTAGGAGAATTAATTTGTGGAGATAGATTTCACTGATCTTCAATTTCAAAAAATACTTCAGGAAGTTGAGGAATTTGAACAATTGGGATTTTCACTTATCAAAAGATCTATTTTTGTTGAGGAGTATGAGCCTGATAAATCTATAAATTCAGATTTCAGGTTGAAGTTTTTTCTTGACAGCTTGATAGTTTATAGTGTAATTGATAAAAATGGAGGTGTTGATTATGTCCCTGAATAGACTAGATATGAGAAATAAAATTGAAAGATCAAGTATGGATGAAATTCGTGAAATGATAAGAAAGGGTGAGATAAAAAAACATCTTAGAATTTTACCTGATGATCCTGATGCTTTTGAAAAGAAAAAATACTTCTTAGCTCGTACAAGAGAAGAGTTTTTTCAGAAATATCCTGATCATAAAGAATATTAACACGTATAGAAGCTATTTATTAGCTTCTATTTTTCTGTGAAAAATATACTGAGGTTAGGGTGGCTTAGTAGGAATTTGGCTGGGAATTCTTGTGCGCTTAATTTGCCTTCAAGGAGTTCGTTGATAACTACTTGCTTTTCTTTGCCTTTGAGAAGGACTAAAATCATTTTGCTATTGAGGATAGTTTCTATTGTTAGGCTGATTCTTGGTCTAGTTGAATAGGTTTTTGGGGCCGTTGTGGCTATGACTCTGCTATCATTGTGTCCGAGATATTCTTGATCGGGAAATAAGCTTGCAAAATGTCCATCTTTACCAATACCAAGAATTGTTAGGTCAAAAAAAACTCCGCTAAGACTCTCAATTACTTCATTGTAAAGTTCAAGTGTTAGTTTTTTTTCTAAAGTGGTGTTGATTTTGTAAAAATGTTTCAGATTATCAAGAATCTTTGGAGTGAGTGCTTTTTCAATCTGAAATTGGTTGGATTCTTCACTGGAGGGGTCAATAAATCTTTCATCAGTTTGAAATAGTTCAATATCATACCAATTTAGGTTGGAATTTTTGGACAGTTGACTATAAATAGGAAGAGGTGTTGATCCTCCACTTAGGCATATTCTAGCAAGACCTTCTTGAGAGGTTGTATCCAAAATCTGATCTATAATTATTTCAGTGGCTTTGTTATAAAAAACTTGTGAGTTTTCAAATTGTGTTATTTTGGGTTGGTGGATTTGCATATACATGTATCAAAGTATATAATATTATATTGGTCAATTATTTGGATTGTGGTTTTGGAGTTGGGCTTAGTATTATTATGGAAGTAGCAAACCTGCCCAATTCTTTTAGTCAAATTCATCTGCACGTCTATTTTGGCTGCGAATAACTAAAAATTTAACACAATACCTATGGTTAGACTTTACAAATTGTTTGGTTATTTTCGCTCAGAATATACATATACCTAAAAATGAAAAAGAATTGCAACAGTTTCGCTGTAAAGTTGACAAAAACTCAAAGATAGGTCAGTTTGAATATGCAAATTAGTCATATGGATTCGTAGCTCAGTTGGTAGAGCATCGGACTCTTAATCCGCTGGTCGTGGGTTCAAATCCCACCGGATCCACCAGTATTTCGACACAGTGTGTCGAAATACGGAGAATTTAAGAAAATTTGTAATTTTCTGTTAATAATTCTCTTTATTGATACTAGTGTGTCGAGATACCAAAATATTAGGAAAATCTATGATTTTGCGTTAAGATATTTCTTTAGGCAAAGCTACTCGACAACGAATTGTCAAAATAAGAATTTTTCAAAATCTTCTACGTTTTTGTTTATTTTTTTATAAATTTTTTAATTCAAATTTAGATTCCAAATCGAGTTTGGAATGACAGAATTTTTTGAAATACTATTAACTTAGCTTATCCTAAAGTAATTATCTCATCACAACCGCGTTTTTTGAGTGTGTCATATCTTTTGTTTTCTTTGCGATCGTATTGGTAATCTATGTCAAAAGTTTTGTTGACTTGGTGCAAAGCGGGGATGATTTCTGAAAAAACTTGAGGTAAATTGTCTGGAGACTTGGGGATAATACCAACTTTAATTAGGCTTGAAAATTTTTCTGGATATAGATTCCAGTTTAGTAAGAATTCATGAAAAGATACTTCCCCTGGGGCAAAACCAACTGCTGGTGCCTGTTTGCCAAATATATCTAAAAGTCCATCAAATCTACCACCTCCAAATAGTGACCGTGGGTTGTTTTTGTTAGTGTCAAAACATTCAAATATTATACCAGTATAATAGCTCTGACCTCTGATAATTGTAGGTGTGAGTTCAAGAGGGGTTTTGGGGTAAATTTCTTGGAAAGTTTTGTATATTAGGGAGATTTCGGGAAAGTTTTCACATATTTGCATGTATTCTTGCCAACTGGAGCCAACTTTATTAATCGTGTTAATGATTTTTTGAACATCTATATCATTAAGAAAACTTGAGAGCTCTGTTTGAGTTTTTTGTGGGTTTGATTTGTACCAATTGTCTAGTATTGCAAATATTTGGGATTGGTTTTTAGTCCATTTATTTTGCTCAATCCATTTGTTGAGGACACCTCGATGATTCAATTTTAAGGTGTACATTTCTGCAGTTGCTCCAAACTCTTTGAATAGATTTGTAACTAAAGACATGATTTCTAAATCGCTTCCACCAGCTTCTTCACCAATAATATTAATTTCCATTTGCCAAAATTCTCTTAGCCTGCCTTTTTGAGGTCTTTCATAGCGAAAGTTATTATCCCAACTGTACCATCTTAGAGGAAAGCGAAGATTTTGAAACTGATTTGCAACCATTCTAGAAGCTCCAAGGGTTAACTCAGGTCGAAGTGTGATTCTTCTGTCTCCTTTGTCTACAAATTCATATAGTGCTCTATTGGCTAATTCATCTCCAGATTTGGCTTTGAAAACATCACTATATTCAATTATACTTGAAGAATATTCACTGAAACCTTTTGTTATTAGAACTTTTTCTATTTTGGATTCTATATACTTGAAGTGTTCTTGGTAAGAAATGCTTTTACCTGGGGTAATTAAAGATGATTGTGGGTAAAAATCTCTTGTACCTTTGTATGGCTCAGTACTAAAGGGATTTTTGATGTTAGACATAAGATATTTTAAGTTGGGCCTGAGGAAAATAATATCACTCAAAATATAAATTTAGATTTTGGATTCTTTTAGATTGGGGTTGATATGTTTGGTAATTGCGTTAAACTCTTCAAACTCTAAAACCTCTTGTTCAATTAGGGTTTCTGCAATAGCTTTTAGTTCTTTCATATGTTTTTTAATAATTGCTTGGCAAGTTTGAAAACCTTGTTGGAGGATTTTTTGAATTTCGGTATCAATCAGTTTGGCTGATTCTTCTGAATATTGCTTCCCCTCTACCATATCTTTACCTAGAAAAGATAAACCTTTACTATCATCAAACGAGACTGGACCAAGATCACTCATTCCATATCGATTCACCATATTACGAGCTATTTCTGTTGCTTTGGCTAAGTCATTACTAGCTCCAGTAGTTACTTCTCCAAAGATTAGTTTTTCAACTGTATATCCTCCAAATAAAACTGCAATATCAGCCATGAATTGGGATTTTTTTCTAGTTATTGGGTCAGTGTCTCCTTGGTCAGAAAAGGTGTAACCTCCTGCTTTTCCACGTGGAATGATTGTGATTTTTTGGACTGTGTTAGCTTCTGGTAAAACTGTACTGACTAGAGCATGCCCCGCTTCATGATAGGCAGTGAGTTTTTTTTGTTCATCAGTGATTACCTTGGTTTTTAGTGATGGGCCCAGTACTACTTTTTCAACTGCTTCACGAAGAGCCTCATTATCAATCTCTTTTTTCTTTTCTCGAACGGTAAGAATAGCTGCCTCATTAAGAACGTTAGCTAGATCTGCACCTGAAAAACCTGCTGTTCTTTTGGCGATAATTCCAAGATCTACATTTTTTTTGAGTTTTTTGTTTTTACCGTGCACACTTAAGATTTTCTCTCTTTCTGATTTATCTGGAGCAGTTACTGTTATTTGTCGATCAAATCTTCCTGGTCGCAAAAGAGCTGGATCTAATACATCTGGTCTGTTGGTTGCCCCAATTACAATAACCGAGGTGTTAGCTTCAAAACCATCCATTTCAACTAGAATTTGATTGAGAGTTTGCTCTCTTTCATCATTTCCTCCACCAAGCCCTGCTCCACGTTGTCGACCTACAGCATCAATTTCATCAATAAAAATTACGCAGGGAGCTTTTTTCTTGGCTTTGCGAAAAAGATCACGTACACGACCAGCACCAACTCCTACAAACATTTCTACAAACTCTGAACCTGATACAAAGAAGAATGGAACATTAGCCTCACCAGCAATAGCTTTTGCCATGAGAGTTTTACCATTACCAGGAGCACCAATTAATAGTGCACCGCGAGGAATTTTGGCTCCCATTTTAACATATTCTTCAGGTCTTTTGAGAAAATCAACTACTTCAGTAAGCTCTTGTTTGGCTTCTTGATTACCAGCTACATCTTCAAAAGTAACTTTGTCTTTGGCATTAACTTCATCATATGCTTTAGCACGACTATTACCAAAAGATATTGATCTTGAGTTGATATCGCCAAGTCTTCTGATAATAAATAAAGCTATAAGTGCAAAAATACTGAATTGCACAAAAAACTCAAATAGAGGATTCTTGAACAGTCTGTTGATAAAAGCTTCGGGTTGAATATCGTAGATAATTTGACCATCATCATTCCCAATAGTGACTTTTTCTTCAGTTCCAAGACTTTCATTAATTACTTCAATGATTGATGTGTTTTTGTTGGTTGTAATATTATTAAATTCTTCTGATCTGACATTATTTCGATCTTTTTTGAGTGGGTCGTTGTAAATTAGGATTTTAAGGTTGGAACTTCCTTCTGTTTCAATAATTTTACTAACATTACCATCACGAATTTCGGAAATAAGTGTAGAAAAAGTGTTTTCGGAAGATTTAGACCCACTAGATGAGGTTGAAATTAAGATTACAAAAACAAGAATTATTGAAAAAGATATATTATGTTTAAAATAACTTTGCGGTTTATTTTATTAGGTTCATTTTTTTTGGTGCTCATAGATATTCACTTGATTTACAGAACAGTCAGATTTGAATTATAACTATAACTGATATATGATCATGTATACTTAAAAAATGGTTTTGTCAACATATTAGAACCTGTTTGATATACTTTTATCAATTTTATCAATATCATTAGCATTATTATTTAGAAGTAGGTTATTATATTAGCTAATTAATGTAAAAAATTTCAAGCAGATGATTCAATTAGTTGATTGATGTAATTTTGTATTCAAACTGATTATGAAGATAGGCTTGTAATACTTGGTGTTTTATTTGGCTTGACAAAAAGTTGATAAATATGTTTTGATTGTGATCAGGTCCTAAGACAATCGGTTTTTAAAATTTTTTAATGTAATCCCTGTTGTAGGCGTGGATCGTTTATACAAACAAAATGTGATATTTATTATGGCTATTAGTTATTCACAAAAAGTAGCCATTTTAGACCACCTAGTTAATGAAGTGGCTCCTCAAAAATCAATAGTGATGTTGACCACAAAGGATACTAAAGAGAGTCTTGATGCTGATCTTACTACACAATTTCGGAAGAAATCTCGTGAGAGTGGGGTTGAGTTGAAGGTTTTTAAAACACATTGATTAAAAGAGCTTTTGATAATGTACCTGAACTTAAGGGTCCTACCTATTTAGCTTATCTAGTAGATGGTTCTGAGAGTGATGAGATTACAGTTCCCAAAGCGATAGTTTCTACTATTACAAAAGATTTTGAAGATAATCTTAATATTGTTGGATCTATTGTGAATGGTGAATTTGTTAACTTTGAAAGTACAATTATTTTATCGAAAACACCTTCCAAGGAAGAATCGATGGCTAGAATTGCTGGTGATTTGAATCAGTTGGCTACAAGAATTGCGGTTTCTGTTAAGGAAATCCCTACCAAGATTGTTAGAGTTATATCTGAATATAGCAAGACAATTGAAGGTTAAAAATTATAATGTAAAATATATAAGATTATTATGTCTAAAGTAGAAAGTATTCTAAAGGAATTAAAAGATTTGACTTTGGTTGAAGCTTCGGAGTTAGTGAAAGCAATTGAAGAGGAGTTTGATGTATCAGCTGTGGCTGCGCCTGTTGCTATGGCAGCTGGGCCTGTTGCTGGTGGAGAAACTGCTGTTGTAGAAGAAAAGTCTGAGTTTACTGTAAAGGTTACTGAAGTTCCTGCGGATAAGAAAATTGCGGTTATTAAGGCTGTTAAAAACATTCTTAACATTGGACTTGCTGAAGCAAAATCAAAAGTTGAAAGTGCTCCTTTTGTTGTTGCTGAAAATGTAAAAAAAGAAGATGCTGAGCAGTACAAGACTGATTTGTCTGGAGCTGGTGCAACTGTTGCAATGGAATAAAATTAAGTGTTAATTAGATAAGAATTGAATAAAAGTATGAGCAAGACAACATCTAAGATTATGGATCAAGTAAGTTTAATGAGTCTATTTGAAGTAGGTGCTCATAGAGGTAACAAGAAATCCAAACTAAACCCAAGGTTAAAAAAATTAGTTTTTGGTGTTGATAAAGGGATGAGTTTAATTGATTTAGTAAAGACTAAAAATTCTTTGAGTAATGTTTGTGATTTTTTGTATAGCCTTGGATCTAAAAAGAAACAGGTGTTGATTGTTGGTACTTCCAAACACCTTACAGAAGAGACTAAAAAGTTTGCTAAAATGTTCAAAGCTGATGGAATGCCATATGTTAATCATCGTTGGTTAGGTGGTACCCTTACAAATTGGTCTACTATTAAAAAAACTTTGAATACACTCGAAAAACTTAGGAATATTGAGGAAGATGAAGAGTTTTTGAGTAAACTTTCCAAGAATGAAAGACTCTCAATTAAAAGAAAAAGAGAAAAAATTGAAAGGTTTTTTGCAGGTTTGACTAACTTGAAAAATAATCGGCCTGCTGCCCTTTTGGTATTAGACACTCCTGAAAATGATATAGCTATAAAGGAAGCTGAGGTTATGAATATTCCAGTTATAGCATTGACTAACACAAGTACTACTTCTTTGCCAGTTAGTTTGGATAATACAATTGTGTGTAATATTAACTCTATCAAAGCAATTGAGTTAATTATGGGTAAGTTCGTAGAGTTTTATAATATTGGGCTTGCTGACTCTTTGAAATTATCAGAAACTGAAGAAAAAAAATAATTGTATGGCTTGGCAAAAAAATAAAATATTATTAGTAAGTATTGAACCTGATAAAAATGGTAAAAAACAGGTTAGTAGATATGTTGTAAATAAGTCCAAAGGAAAAGGTAAACCTTCTGTTGGAAAGATGGAAGTAATGAAATATCACAAAGAACTTAACAAACATACTTTACATAAAGAAGTTAAGTATAAATAAATTAATAATTTTTATGGCTTTGAAAAAATTGAGAGCAAAGAGAAGAAAGGGGGTTGTGAAAAGAATTAAAGTAACCAAAGGTGGTGATTTGGTTAATGGTAAACTTCTTGTTGAAAGAATTAATGATAATCATAGATTAATCCGTAAGTCTCGTGTTCGCAAACTAAAAGCTAGAAGAAAAACTACGCTTGGAAAAAGTGGTATTAGTAAGAGATTAAAAGCAGTAATGTAATAAGAAAATTATCCAATTATTTGATATGTCTAGAGTAAAAAAAGGTGTTGCAGCCAAAAAACACAAGAAATATTTATTAAGAAGAGCTAAAGGGTATCTTAATGGGGCAAATAGTAAATTTCGATTAGCTAAAGAAAGATTATTAAAAGCTGATTCTAATGCTTATAAGTCTCGCAAATTAAGAAAAAGGGATTTTAGAAAGTTATGGATTGCTAGAATTAATGGTGCGCTTGATCAATTGGGTAGTGAGTTTAGTTATAGTAAATTTATGAGTCTTTTGAAAAAGAATAATATAGAACTAAATCGTAAATCATTGGCAGAAATAGCAGTAAGAGATATTAATGCATTCAAAGAATTGACTGATGGTATAGTTTCTGGAAAAATAAAGGGAAACACCAAAAAAGAAGAAGTTAAAAATCAAGTTTCAAGACCGTCAACTATCAAAAAATCAAAAACTTCCAAGGTAAAAACTACAAAAAAAGAAGATTTGAAGTCTGCTGATAAAAAAATGTCTACTGAGCTAAAAAAAGTAAAAAAGACTGTTAAGTCTGAGAAAACAAAATCAAGTGAGGATAAGTAAATAAATATAACAACTTTTATTTTAATCGTTGGAAAATTTTGTTACTGAAGTTATTTGTGAGGTAAATATGCATTTATCAAGCTAGCCTTCTGATTCAACAAATTCAATTTTTGCCTCAGCTTCATTGAGCTTTTTGAATGTCCAAACTACTTCTACAGCTTTAGATTTGTTGCCATCTCTAAAATCTTCATTGAGGAGTGTTTTATTGATCAGACCTTCTTTTCTTAGTTCAACTAAATTAGATAGCTTTTCAAACAATAAGATGTATGTTTTATGAGAAGGTATGTAGGATTCGGGTACTGGAGCGTTTTGCATTTTTTCTTTGAAGCCAACATATTTTTCTTTTGCTTGGTCTAGTTGGCTGATTGTATTTAAGCTGTATATCTCACTAAAACTTGTAAGTTCATCTTGTTCTGAAAAACCTTCCAAAAACTCTATTCTTAGTTTAATGTAATTAAGAACAGTGTCAGGGCTATCTTTTTGTTCAATTACTTTGATAGCATCAAGCTCACTGGAGAGATCGATGGTTTTAGCTAGAATATATAATGTAGGAAAATCAACACCTTCTCTAGCAGCTGTTTCGAAGGTATCTTGAATGTTGTCTAGAATATGAACATCTTGACGTTTGATGACAAATTCTTTGGGTGTATCAATTTGTAGACCTGTTAATGGGCTAATCCCTTGTTTTACATTTTCACTGTCATTTTTTCCTTGGCAATTAGCATCGTCTGTTTTGCCATCACAGAGTGTATCTGGGTTGGTTGGATCGGAGCCTTGAAAATACTCTTCTTTATTGCTTAATCCGTCTTTGTCATAATCTGCTGCAGGCCCAGCAACTAACTCATTATTTCTTTCAGTAAGTTTGAAAAATTTTTCTTGCCAAGCGATAGGATATACGGGGAGGTCAGATAATTGGATTGTTTGGTTGATGACTTCCTGGGGCTGCAAACCAGATTGTGAAGATTGAGCAAGTTTTTTGATAATTGCTTCTTTATCAACATTATCAGAATTGGAGGTTGATTCATCTGAGGATTTGTTCGAGAATAGGGTGGTTGATAAGATGATTACACCAGTTAATATTGCTATTGTTAAAAAGACTGCAATAACAATTTTGTTTTTTTCAGTAAGGTTTTTTTGTGATTTTTTAGCCATATTTCTGGGTTTTCAATATTGAATATACTAAATAAAAAAAAACTGATGGTCAAGGGTTGTTAAAAAGGACAAACTATATTATACTTGTTAAATAATAAAACAAATACAAAAATGTCTGACCCAAAGATTGAAAATATGAAAGTTATTTTGCAGAACCTCGTGTTTAGTAGTACAGGATTACCTTTGGATGAGTTACCTAGAGATGTTCAAGAAGAAGCTATTGTAGAATCTTTTCAGGATATGATTGAGTTTGCATCAAACTATGTGGAAGAAGGTTTGGATTCTAATGAAGAGGGAATTGTAACAGAAATTGTGGATCCATACGATAGTTATGGGAAAGACTACGATGATTATTTGTAAAGGATTATTGTAAATTGACATTTTTTAGATTTTTTATAATAAATTATAGGCTAGTTATCTGGTAGCTGTAATTCGTTACAGAGGAAAGTCGGGACACTTTTTGAGTAATCAAAAAAGTAGGTGGCAGAGTTTTAAACTGCCGAGGGTAACCTTAGGGAGTCTGAAAAGACTGAAAAGTGCAACAGAAAAAATACAGCCCAGCTTCGGTTGGGCGATGGTGAAATGGAGATGAAATAATCTCCTGTGAAGACGGGCAACCGTCCACATGGCAAACCCCACCTAGTGCAATGGCAAGAATGGTAGCCAGCTTAGATTAATTACCAGAGACGCTTAGGTGTAACAAAATCCCGCTTATCGACTGGCAAACCGCTTCGGCGGTTAATATTTTGGTTCACTTTACAATAATTTGGAATTTTTACAGTATATGTTATATGTCTAAACATCGTATATATATAATAAGTTTTGGGAGTGTGTATCCACATTACATCACCAAAGCTGAGAAAAAGGACGAACTAAGTCGGAGGTTGATGAGATAATATTTTGGTTGACTGGTTATGATTCAGTTGGTTTGAAAATGGTGCTTGATGAAAAACCGATTTTGAGACATTTTTTGGGGAGGCTCCCAAGATGAATCCAGATAGAAAATTAATCAAAGGTGTTGTGTGTGGGATTAGAGTGGAAGAGATAGAAGAAAAATTGATGCAAGATATCAGGTATCTGGACAAGCTCGTGGATGAGCTGGCGAGGGGTAAATCAATGAAAAAGATTTTGCGAAAAGTTTAATTTTGAGTTTGCACTCATACTATGTATGATATTTATTATTTTAATGTGGTTGAAAAATTTTCTTGACAGTATTGTTAAAATTTATTATATTCAACTACATGGTTGAATTGTCTACACAATTAGATTTGGTTTTTGGCTCTTTGTCTAATTCTACAAGGAGAAATATTCTTAGTAGGTTGCTAGAAAAATCTTTGACAATTGGTGAGATAGCTGATCATTACAAAATGTCGTTCGCTGCAGTTGCCAAACATATTGGAGTTTTGGAAAAAGCAAGGCTGATAAATAAGAGATCCATAGGAAATGAAAAACTTGTTTCTGCAGACTCTAAAACCCTCAAAAAAGCTTATCAATATCTGGGGACTTATGAGCAGATGTGGCAAGAGCGATACGATAATTTGGAAAACCTACTAAATAATTAATACTGTATTTATGAAACACACAATCCAAGGTAAAAAATTAACATTAGAAAGAGATTTTTCTGCACCCCGTCAAAAAGTCTGGAATGCATTTACTCAACAAGAGTTATTTGTGAAGTGGTGGGGGCCAAGAGGCTGGGAAACAGAGGTCAAAGAATTCAACTTTGTTGAAGGTGGTGTCAATCACTATGGAATGAAGTGTGTTGATAAAAACCAAGGAGAATGGTTTGGTCAATACAGTTGGGGCAAAATGATTTTTTCCAATATTCAACCAATAGATAGTTTTGAGTACCAAGATGTTTTTTCTGATGAGGATGGTAAGGTTGACAGTAAACTACCAACTTCTAATACAAAAATTGAGTTTGTAGAGAAAGGAGGTGTAACCAAGATTATCTCCATTACAGAGTTTGCAGATGAAGAATCTTTGAAAACTGTGATTGACATGGGTATGCTACCAGGAATTACGGAGACATGGGATAGGCTAGATGAGATGGTGAGTGAGTAATTCTGAATTCAAATAATTATTAACAATTAAATACTTGATTATGACTACAAAATATAAAATTTCGATTGATGTTCCAGATATGCAAGCCGGTATTGACTTTTACTCTGCTTTAGGTTTCGAAAGATATTTACAACCAGTAACAGGCTATGTTATTCTCAAGTCTGGTGAATTTACACTTGGCCTACTTGAAAAACCTGCTGGAAGTAAACCAGCACTAGGCTCTGAAGATGTGCGAAAATACGAACGTCACTGGACGCCAGTGCATGCTGATTTTCATGTACAAAACTTTGAAGAAACACTAGAGAAGATTATTTCTGCTGGGGCTATAGTAGAAAGAAAATTTGAAGCTGGAGAACATTCAAGATTGGCTTTTTGTTCTGATCCATTCGGAAACGGTTTTTGTTTGGTAGAGGAATCTGATTAACTAATAAATTTTAATTACTAATAAACAATTAATTATAATAAATATGGCTAAATTAAAAGTAACTGTACCAGAAAATTCACTTGATATTATTGGTGAAATTGAGATTAAAGCTCCTCTTGAAAAGGTTTTTGAAGCTTATATCAAAGAAGAAGTTTTTGTGAAATGGTTTTGTAGAGGGAATCAAGTAAAGGTAAATAAATTTGAAGGAAAAAATGGTGGTGTTTGGGATATTGAAGAAAAAGACCCTGAAGGTAATGAGTGGGGATTTTATGGAGTTTTTCATGAGATAGCAGATAATGAGCGAATCATTTGGACTTTTGAATTCATGGGGATGGGCGAGCGAGGTCATGTGAGTCTTGAAAAAATAGAATTCTCTAAAGGTGAAGGCAATATTACCAAAATGAAAAGTACTTCGACATTTTTTAATCAAGAAGATCGTGATGGGATGGTGGATAGTGGTATGGAAGAAGGCTGGAGAAAATCAATTGAAGCTTTGGAAGAATTATTAACTAATGAATAATGTATGAATAAAGATGTTGAAAAAATATTAACTAAAAATTTTGGGGATAAAAAAGGGGTAAATATCTCCAAAGCCAAATATGATCAGGTCAAAAATATGATAATGGACAAGATGAAAAAGCAAGACACTATAACCATGTCTGAATTAAGTGAATATGTTAAGAGTCAGCTAAAAAATTTTGATGGCAAGGTTGGGTGGTATTTTATGGCGGTGAAACTTGATTTGGAAGTAAAAAATTTGATTGAAAGAGTTCCAAATAAATTACCTCAAACTCTGAGATTAAAGTAAATATTACACTCTATTAAGTCGAACCACATCCAACAATTACACTGCCGAGAACCAAAGAAAATAGTTTGTAGTTGTCATGGGAACCCTGCGGTCTAACAATTAAATAGGCAACAAAGTCACCTATGTTGCGTAATCGACATTATTGATGTCAATTACTTTCGCGGACGTGTAATGTAAAGGTTAGATGTGTATCCTGTAAATAAACTAAGCATATCTTCTTGACAATATTTTGCATGGGTTGAGTTTCAAATTCATGTTATTTGGTTTGAATTTTGTTAAGATGTGATTATAATTCCTGAATATAGGCAGTTTTTTGTTTTTGACAATTAGGATTAGTAGGAGTAAAATATAGTAATAAAATTAATTGATGCTCGACGACCTTTATAATCCAGATCAACAGCCTCAGCAGCAAGAAACTGTTCAACCGGTTGATAGTACCTCAAGTAGTACTGATGGGGCTTTTGATGTTGGGTTGGGTAGTAATTTGTTGATCTGGACAGGTGTGATTCTGATTGTTGGCTTGTTGGTTTGGCTACTTAATGCTAAGATAAGAGATCTTATTTACAAAAAAGCTCGACTTGCCAAGTGGAAAGATTCAGTTATTATGGAAATTTCCCTACCTAAAGAATCCAAAGAACAAGTCCAAAAAGACGGAGGTAATCAAAAAGATGACAAGGAAATGTTGGCTGTTGGTGAGCAAATCTTTGCAATTCTTAGTGAGTATTCTGTAGGAAATCGTGAAAACTGGTTTTTTAAGAATAAAAAATTTAGCTTTGAGATAGTTAATATTGAGCGTGAGACTAGATTTTGGGTGAATTGCTCCAAAGAAATCAGTCAGGTAATTAGTCGTCAAGTAGTTGCGATTTATCCAAGAGCAAGTGTTGCTGTTTTCAAAGAAACCAATTTTTTTAAAGAAGACTCAGTAGCTTATGGAGTGGAGTTGGATCTTGCAGTTCGCTATGAGTTACCTTTTAGAACTTATAAAAATATTGATCAAGACCCATTAAATATTCTTACAAATGCTATGAATGGCATAGCCCAAAACGAGTCAGTAGCGATTCAATTGGTTTTGAGTCCAGTTAAAGACGATTGGCAAAGTAACCCTCGTGTTTTAGCTTCCAAAATACAACAAGGTCAATCACCAAAGGAAATTTTGTTTCCATCAAAAGATTTGTTCTCGGGAGTTTTTAAATCTATTGGACAAATTTTTAAGTTTATTTTTAGCAAACAAAAAAAAGATGAATTAGGTGACAAAAAAGAACGAAAGATTGATTTGACAGGTAAGGAGCAAGCTATACAGCTAACCCCGCAGCAGCAAGAAATAGTTAAAAAATTAGAGGAAAAATCTTCAAAGCAAGGATTTGTTTATAATATCCGATTGGTTGCTTCAGCTTCTTCTGATATTCGTGCTAAACAGATTGTAGATGCGATGATGCCGGCTTTTCAGGTCTTTGATAATAGACCTTTTAATTATTTCAAGAAAAAAAAGACTGATTCTAAAAAGGTTGTTTTTGATTTTGCAATTCGCTCTTTGGATAAGAACCTTAAGAAAATTCTTAATGTTGAAGAGCTGACTTCTGTTTGGCACCTCCCAAATTACTTAACCCAAACCTCCAATATTAGATGGCTAGCAGCTCGTAAACCTCCTGTGCCTTTGTTGATTCCTGGTCCAGGGGAAGGGAATGTGATAATTGGTACTGCCAAAAGTGGTGGAGTTAGTAAAGATGTGTATATCAAAACGGAAGATAGATTGAGACATTGCTATGCTCTTGGAGGGACTGGTACAGGCAAATCTCAGTTGATGGGGCATGTAATTCTAGAGGATATTGCCATGGGAAATGGTGTGTGTGTGGTGGATCCACATGGTGAGTTGGTGGATGATTTGATGATGAAAATGTCACCAGAAGATTTAGATAGGGTGATCCTTTTTTCTCCATCTATGTCAGATTTTCCGATTGGTTTGAATATGCTAGAAGTGGATCCTCGCAAACCAACTGAGAAGACTTTGGTGATTGATATGATGTTTTCAATTTGGGACAAACTGTATGATCTCAAGGCAACTGGTGGCCCAATGTTTGAGCAGTATATGAAGAATTCTTTGAGGCTTATTATGTCTCATCCAGAAAGTGGTTCAACATTAATGGAAGTGAGTAAAGTTTTGGCTGATGAAGATTTTCGTACTTTCAAACTGGCTATGTGTGAAGATGAGATTGTGGTCGATTTTTGGGAGAAAGAAGCTACCAAAGCAGGGGGTGATGCTAGTCTTGAAAATATGGTTCCTTACATAACTTCCAAACTAGCTCCTTTTGTTACTAACGATTTTTTGAGACCAATAATTGGACAGCAAAAGAGTGCGATTAACTTTAGGCAGGCAATGGATAATAAGAAGATTTTATTGCTGAAACTTGAAAAGTCATTAATTGGAGAAGGTTCAAGTTATCTTCTTGGTATGGTAATTATTGGAAATATTTTGCGGGCTGGAATGGGTCGTGCTGATGGTGTGAGAGTCAATGAAGATGGAACAACAGAGGATATTTTGCCAGATCAACGTACTCCATTTTTTGTTTACATTGATGAGATGCAAAACTTTTTGTTCGATGCAATTCCGCAGGCACTGGAGGAGATAAGGAAATACAAAGTGGGTTTTTTCTTGGCACACCAGTTTGTGAAACAGGTTATCAACAAGGGTGATGAGCGTATTAAAGACTCAATTATGAATAACTGTGCTAACAAATTTATCTATCGAATTGGAGCAGATGATGCTAAATATCTGGAGCCATTCTTCTCCCCAGCTTTGACTGCAGAAGATCTGATGAATCCAGAAAAATATACGATCAACACACGTATTCTTGTGGATGGTCAACAGACTACACCATTTAATTTCTCTCCAAAGACTTTGTTTGAGAGAAAAAATGATTTGGATATTAAGAAACAGATTATTCAGAATACCAAGGATAGATATGGTAAGCCTAGAGAAGAGGTTGAAAAAGAAATAAAGGAAAGAGGTAATTTGTTGTTTTAGTTTGACAGTACCTAAATATTGATTGAATTTGGATGTATGACTGATCAAGAAATTTTATCAAGGTTAGAGATAAGAATAAATGTTTTTGAAAAAGCTTTTAATTCTTTGAAAGAGCTTGATGAAGGAGTAGATTATTCTGATCTTGAGAAAGCTGGGTTTATTCAGCGCTTTGAGTTTTGTTTTGAATTATCTTGGAAGCTTATTAAATCGATTTTGGATTATAATGGAATTAGCACTAAATCGCCAAGAGATTCTATAAAAGAAGGGTTGGCCTCAGATATAATTGATGAAGGAGATCTTTGGGTTGATATGCAAGAATCAAAAAATATCTTGTCACACACTTATGATCAAGAGAAGAGCTTGAAAGTTTTTGAAAAGCTTATCCAATACATTGGAGAGTACGAAAAGCTATTAGAAAAATCTAAGCAATTTTATGCTGAAAACAGATCCAATTAAACTAGGAATTGAGCAGAATTATTTTGAGGATATTATTAGGATTGTACATAGTTATCCTGAAATTAAGCAATTGGTAGTTTTTGGGTCAAGAGTAAGAGGTGACTTTGGCAGATACTCTGATATTGACTTGTGTGTAACTAAAAAGAATGATGGCTTTAAAATCACAAAATTTCGAATGGATTTGGAAGATCTTAATATCCCATATTTGATCGATGTTGTTGATAATAGTGAGGCAGAAGAAGAGTTAAGAGAGAAGATTGCGAAAGAAGGTTGTATTATTTGGGAATTTTCTGGAGGCTAAATTTGATAGGTTAGAGCATCTTTTTGTTGAATCTTGTATTCATATTGGAGACTTATGTTTGTTGATAAAATAGTTGACTATAAATAGTTTAGTGCTTTATAGTAATGTTATCAAATTTAGTAATAATGATTACAAGTAAAATATGCCTAGCAATCTAAAGAGTGCCTTAATAAAAGCGTTGCAATCAGAACCTGCATTTTTTGATTCGCAGTCAGGAGAATTAAATTACACAAAGATAAAGGATTCTGCTGATAAGATTGATGAAAAGCTTATCTCTCTCCTTGCTGATAATAAAGATTTGAAAAACAAATTCTTTACAAAAATAAAAGATATTTATGTTTTTAATATTCAAGATTTTAAATTCTTTTTAGATGAAAGCAAGGTTGATAATTCCTACACTCAATACGCAAACAAAATTGGACTCGCTGACAATAGTGGACTTCTAGAAAACAGAAGCGAGGTTGTACTAGACTTTCCTTTTAAGGATTGTGTTTTGGAAGGTGGACAAAGTACTGAAGAAGGTACAGATACTTATTTTGAATTTTCTGACAAGACTGAAAAATATGAAGAAAAAAATGCTAAAAAGTAGTATATATGTAAGGAATTTGGCACTTATTGTTGGAGATAAAGGCTGGATTAAAAACAATTTGGATGTGTTTAGTGATGAGGAGATTTTGGATAAGATTTTGGTTGAGGATTATTATGTAGATGAAGTAGAATCGATTGAGATGTTGGTATACAATCGGATAGTGGATAGGGTGAATTTTTTGCCAGCTCAGGTGGGTGAATACCAAAAACTGGAGAAAGTCTTGAAGAGTTGGTATTCGTTTTATGGACAGAGCGATTTGTTTGGAGATATTATAAAGCACATAAAATCACTGTATCCAAGGAGAAGGGCTTTGATGAAGCTGGTTGGGGGGTGGTAGGAATAAAAACAAACTAAGAAATTAATTTGTCAATAACTGAAGTCTTGTATATAATAGGTATATATGAAATACGATAATTTTGAGTTGGCTCTGAGTGGTGGGCATCCTAATTCTCTTGGGAATACTGTGGAGGTTGTTGATGTTGTTTTGAAAAACCCTGAGAGATTTGAGGAGCTGTTTGAGTGTTATTTTTGTGAGGATGAGGTGGTTAGATTGCGTGTGTCAAGTTGTATAAAACGGATCCAAAAAGTGAAGCCTGATTTGGTTTATGGTTATATTGATAGATTTTTGGATGATGTGAGTAAGATTGATCAAGCCTCTACTCAGTGGACTTTGGCTCAATTGTTTTTGGTGATGGAGAAAAAACTAACAGATAGGGAGAAACAAAAAGCAATAAATATAATGAAACGAAATTTGCAAAAATCGGATGATTGGATTGTGCTTATTCAGAGTATGGTCACACTTGGTCAGTGGGCTAAAGATGATCAAAACCTTGCTAAATGGTTACGACCAATTCTAATTAAGTTGAGTAAAGATGAACGAAAGTCGGTGGCTGGAAAGTCAAAAAAAATGGGGTTGACATACCTACCTCACGGTAGGATTTTTCAAAATTAAATACCCTACAAGTTTAAAGTAGGGTATTATTTTTTATAGATTTATAATCTCCATATTTAGTGAAACAGGGCTAGTTGATTGTATAAAGTCATTCTTAGCAGGTGTAGAGTGTCTTTTAGCCATATTTATAAAAACTGCTTCATCATTGTATAAGTTGACAACACTATGCCAAACATCAGGATATATTATCAAGAGCTTTTTGTCTCCTGAAGATAAATTAACATAATAGGCTTCATTATTTTTCACCAACACAAACATTAGATCACCAGCATACATAGAGATATGGTCTGTTTGTGATTGATGGCAATATCCAATCAAATCAGGCTTGGTTGTTTTGAGCACAGATTCCCATATTACATCTGTAATAACTAACGGATCTGTCCATGTATCTTGGTTTTTAAATGAAGCTGTAGGAGTGTTGACCAACCTATAAACATCTTTTACTGATTCAAGTTCTAACATTATAAGTAATCCCTCTATTGATCAATTAATAGAGGGATTATAGCAGATATAAAGTTAATTGTCAACTATGCTTAATATCCAGCATCAATAGCCTCATTCTCTTTTAGATCTTCTTTATTAAATGAGTGATCAGCGTCAGCAATTGCAATCACTTGTTTTTCTTGAGAAGGTGAACTTGCTAAGCTTTTTTCGACATTATCAACTGATCCGTGACTGTCATTGTCACCATGAACAACCACAATATTTCCATAAAAATTATCAAAGTTAATATATGGCATTGCATATCCAAAAACAATTATTGAATATTTTTCTTGATCTTTTTGATCTAAATTGTTCAAAAACTTTGAAGCAACGATACCACCAAGTGATTTACCTATAAAGCGTATTTTCTTATAACCTAAGTTATTAACCAATTCCAAAATTGATTCTAAAGAAGCTATTTCATCAACAAGTCCTTCAGATGGTTTCTCGCCAGCAGTAATATATGGAAAATCAAAAGCTAATGTAGAAATGCCTTGGCTTTCTGACTTGCGGACTAGTTTTTGTATTAAACCACTATCTTTTCCTTTGGAGCCACCATGTAAAATGATGTCAATTTGATTTGAAGCTATGTGATGAAAATTAAATACTGGGTATTGCATAAAAATATAAATTATTCTTAATGTATAGCATATATTATTAGTCTTGACTAGACCTTTATTTTAAGCTATAATCCCAAATAATTATATGTAAAATAAGTTGAGGAAGAAAAATGAATTCGCTTCAGGGAAAATATAAACCTGGTGTATCTGAGTTTGTACTTCAAAAAAGTGTTGTACCTCTAAAAGACTTGAGAATGAAAAGTCTCTATCTTAATATGATTCGCGATGGTATTAAACCTCTTGAATGTAGGGCGAATCATGCACATGTGCTTCTATCAAGGCTGGTGAAAAAATAAAACTTTTCAACCAGAGTTGCGACCATTCTCTTATTGTTCGCATTGCTGACTTACGGAGATATTCAACCATTTCGCGCATGCTAGAACTTGAAGATTATAATTTACTCATTCCTGGATTTCAAACACAAAACCAAGTCTTACGAGAATACCGTAAGTTTTATTCGGATGAGAAAATCAAAAGAATAGGAGGAGTTACGGTTTTTGAAATTGAAGTAATTAAGTAGATAATTGGTAAATTCTATAATTCAATAGGCGCTCAAAATTACTGGGCGTCTTTTTCTTGCCAAAAATAAATAATTTGATTCTAATTCTTGTATGTCTAAAGTTCAAAATATTCTAGAAATCAATGTACAAGAGCCGTATTTATCATTTATTAGAGATGGGGTTAAAACAGTAGAGGGCCGTTTAAACAAAGGAAAGTTTAAAGAAATTCAAGTTGGAGATGTATTAATTATTGGTAGTATTGAAAAAAAATATAAAGTAGTTGGTAAAAATATATACAATACCATTTTTAGAATGGTAATCGAAGAAGGATTTGAGAAGGTAATACCTGATAAACAAAATCCTACTGAAGCGGCCCAAGTTTATTACAAATTCTTTACGAAACAACAAGAGGAAGAGTTTGGCGTTGTGGCAATTCTAATAACTGAAGTTTAATATATATATTAAATATAACTCTGTATACTTATGTAATTGGGTACAAAAAAATCCCATAGATTTTGTGGGAGTATGGGATTGTAGTTAGTTAGAATTAAGAATTGTTAACTTTGACAATGCTAAGTATCTCATCCAAAACGGCAGTATTTCTCTTAATCTCAACTTCAAGTTTTTCAACAGATACTTCAAGTTTTGTATACCCAACCCACAAATAACCTTTACAATTAACATCTGATTGTCTAAATTCAATTCATGTCTCGCCATAGCAATGATTTACGTCAAAGAGTAATTAGCTTTTATCATAAAAAGGGGAACAAGCTATTAACATCAATAACATTTTCAGTTTCTCGCCCTACTATTGATTCTTGGATTGAACTTGATAAGAAAGAAAAGCTTTTTGAGATTAAAGAGTATACAAGAGGTAGAATTAGTAGAGTAAATTTAAAAAAATTAAAAAGAATTGTAGATAACCACCCAGATATGTATTTTAGAGAGATAGCTCAATATTTTCCTGTAAAGCGAACTCAGATACAAAACCTGATTAAAGATAAGTTAGGCTATACTCTCAAAAAAAACGAACAATCTACAAAGAGGCTGATGAAGATAAAAAAAGAGCATTCATAAAACAGATCAAGAAATTAGAACAAGTAGATAAATCAAAAATATTTTTCATAGATGAATCAGGGATAGACAATCAATTACATAGACCACTTGCTAAATCAAAGAAAGGGATCAAAGTATTTGAAAAGATAACTGGGAAAAGAAGAGCTAGAAGCTCTATCATATCTGCAAGAAATCATAATCATAAATTATTCGCTCCACTTATCTATGATGGAACTGCTGACACGATATTAATACTTTTTTGGGTGGGGAATATATTGATACCACAATTACCTCCAAACTCAATAACTGTATGGGATAATGCTACATATCACAAATCAAAGAAGATAAAACAGTTACTAGAAAAACATGGACATACAATAATATTCCTTCCTCCATATTCACCAGATCTTAATCCCATTGAGAAACTATGGGGAACTCTCAAACAGAATCTTAGAAGTTACTTTGATGAGACAAAGAGTTTAACAGATAATGTCAAGCCCTCGAAAAACTAGACACTTTTGTCTCTTCTTCTAATCTAAGTCTTTTTAGCTCTTTTTGTCTGAATAATACTGGTGTATCTCGTATTGTTGTATGAATACGTTTTGTTGTTGTAGTAATGTAGTTGTAATATGATAGCTTCAATAGCTTCAATCTTCATGTTTTGAATCTATTAAG
>JAAUSE010000045.1 GCA_012031925.1 Candidatus Altimarinota bacterium | reverse complement strand
CGGTAAATCAGTTCGTTTAATTTTATTCAAATACTTTTGTTGAAAATTCTCGTTGAGATTGAGCTTTTTAAAGAATTTTTTGGTATTCCATATCACCAACTCAAGATTACGATTAAAATTTGATCTTTTTTTTGATATTCTCATCCAAATAAACTGCATCAATAAGATTATCCAAAAACCGTATAGCAATATCAATTGTATTTTGTAACTCAACTTCATCAAAAGACTCTTTTTGTTGGTGTGCCAATATATCGACAAATCCAGTTGGTAAAAACTCATCCACAATTGGGTTAATTTCAGTTTGATTCAAAATTTTATCAATAGTCTTTTGAGATAATAAAAAAAGACACTCCTCCAAGACTTCACGATACTGCCTCTCCCAAAATCCAGACAGTTCAGGAGTGTTTTCTTGCCTTGAAGCAAGCTTAATAATATCTTGAATCTCAGAAGTAAGCATAAAAATTTGTACAAAAGTTTTAAAACATTCACCCAAAAAGGTAACAAAAAAAATCTTCAAAAATAAGCTTCATACTTTTTGACTTTTTTACAGAGGGCTACTAAAGGAATTGTTTTTAGTATGAAACATCAACAGGTCAAAATAATTTTAAATACTTATCTTAGGTACCTGAATCAATCTGTTTGATTTAGGTAAGAGGAGGGATTAACGTAATGGAACGAAACTTCACGATTAGTAAAGTGAAGTGGAATGAAGTTAATACCGACGTGGAGCCAGATATCAGATTCGAACTGATGACCTGCGGTTTACAAAACCGATGCTCTACCAACTGAGCTAATCTGGCAAATCTTTTTTGAATCTATAACACCCAATAAAATTTGTCAAGTACTATACGGAACCTGTCGAAAATCTCCCTCTTGATAAAACAAGGAAAACCACCGATAGGTGGTTTGTATGTTTCCAAGCGATTTAACAACCGCTCAATACAAACAATTAGAGCGATATTTACCAATTGTCAAGAAAACTAGACCGAAAAAGTATTCAATTCACTATCTTCTCAATGGTATCCTATACATTCTCAAAACTGGTAGTCCATGGAGAAACTTACCAGAGAGTTACCCACCATGGAAGTCATGTCATAAATTTTTAACATACCTGAGTAGAGAAAATATATTCTCCCATATACTTTTTGAACTTAACAAAAAAGAAAGAAAAGAGAAAGGAAGGAGTCCTACTCCTTCTATCCTTGTTATGTATTCTTGCTCAAAACACTCATGTGAATATTTATCACTATCTAAAAAGGGTTATGATGGATTCAAGAAAAACCATGGTATCAAACTATTTACATTAGTAGATACACAAGGAAGATTATGGAGAAGTTTAATTACAACTGCTAATACTCAAGATAAGGTAGGAGCAGAGATGATAATATCTCAAAACTTTGAATCAAGAAAAACAACAAGTAATTGTTTTATGGTACTAGGGGATATGGGTTTTGAATCAAAAAGATTAACAAATGAATTGTATAGAAAATACAAAGTAGTATTACTAACAAAAAGGTTAAAAAGAAAATACAAAGTCAAAGATAATGATCAAAATAGATACAATAGAATGATTAACAACACCAGAAAAAGAATCATTGATACAAGAAGGTGGGTTGTAGAAAGAACGTACGCACACCAGAACAAATTTCGAAGACTGATAACAGTCTTCGAAAGAACAACTAAAATCTATGATTCGTTTGTCAAATTAGCTTCTATCACCTTACTCCTCAAAAGAATGGGGTGAGAGATTTTCGACAGGTTCATGTATTGAATTCCAATTTGTTTCAAAATATAATTTTGTTTTCCATATTTGACGAAAACCAATATTTGTATAAGGCTCAAACTCATGAATATATCGACTTTAGCCAAGATTCTTGGAGTATCAATCGCCGACCTTAGAGAAGAAGCTAACAAAAATAACATCAAAGGCTTTCACGGGCGTAATACCAGAATTCCCTATAACTCAGCTATAGAAATTACCAGTTTACTTCGACCAGAAAAAGCAAAAAATCTAGAAAATGATGATAAAATCTACCTACCCCCAACCCTCACTGCTCAAGAATTAGCAGATGCAATTAGTCGACCACCTGGACTTGTAGTAAAAACCCTAGTTCTTAGTGGAATAATGGTTACCCTCAATGAAAGAATTGACTACGATACAGCGTCTTTAATTGCATCAGAACTCAATGTTGAAGTTTTTCCTGAAAACAAAAACTATGACACTAACCCAAAAGAACAAATAATTGACAATACTACTAAACATTTTGACACAGAAACAGATTCAGACACAATCGAAATAGTTTCTAGACCTCCAGTTGTAACAGTCATGGGACACGTCGATCATGGCAAAACTACTCTACTTGATACAATTCGTAATAGTAATGTAGTTGAAGGAGAAGCTGGAGCAATCACTCAACATATTAGCACTTATCAAACTACTTATAATGATAAAAAAATCACTTTTGTTGACACTCCTGGTCACGAAGCCTTTACTGCAATGAGAGCTAGGGGATCACAATTAGCTGATTTTATTATTCTTGTTGTGGCTGCAACTGAAGGGCCTAAACCCCAGACTGTTGAAGTCATTGAAAGAGCCAAAATTTCTTCAACTCCAGTAATTGTTGCCATAAATAAAATCGATTTACCAGGAGCAGACATTGAAAAAGTCAAAGGTGATGTTGCTGCATTTGGACTTGTGCCGGAGGAATGGGGTGGAGATACTCCTTATATAGCCATTTCTGCCAAAAACAAAGAAAATATAGATAAACTTCTTGATACGATTCTAATTCACGCAGAAATTACTGAGCTAAAAGGTCAAACCAACTGTAGTGCTGAAGCTGTGGTAATAGAATCACACCTCGATCAAAAGCTTGGTGTGGTAACGGTTGCTTTGGTTACCAAAGACACAATAAAGCTGGGAGATATAATCCAAGCTGGTGCAGTTTTGGGAAAGATAAAAAAACTCTCAACCACAGATAATCTATATCTCAAAGAAGCAACAATTGCTATACCAGTAATTATTCTTGGACTCAATAATGTTGTAAATAGTGGACAAATCATCAATGTCCACCCAGATCAAAAATCTGCCAATCAAGCAATATCTCAAGAAACTTCCAAAATCACTAACAGAAAAAACTTTACCAGCAACGACAACGTTGAAGAAGATACAATCAATATTATTCTCAAAGCTGATGTTTTAGGTTCTCTCGAAGCTCTAAAAGAAAGTATTCTAAAAATTCCCCAAGAACAAATAAAAGTTTCTATCAAAAGTGAAAGTGTTGGAGTTGTATCACAAAATGATTTGAATTACGCCAAAACAACTAATTCAACCATTCTTGCATTTCATACTGATTTAGAGAAAAATGTGGTTGATCAAGTGCGAAATGGAGATGTTAATATCGTACAAAGTGATATTATTTACGAAATTCTTCAATGGGTCGAAGAGGAAATTCTCAAAAATATCAAGCATGAAACTACAATTCAAGTCCTTGGTTTCGCAGAAGTGCTGGCAACTTTCACCTCCGAAAAACCAAACATTCAAGTATTTGGAGGAGAAGTCAAAAATGGCAAAATCTTAGATAACAAAATGTTAAGGCTAATTCGAAATGGTGAAGATATAGGACAATTCGAAATATTGGAACTACAAAGAAACAAAGCCAAAACCAGTGAAGTTAACATTTCACAACAATTTGGAATGTCAGTCAAAGGCAAAACTAAAATCCAAAAAGGTGACACAATAGAATGTATAGACGAAATTATCATAAGTTAGTATATTGACATCAATATGTCGATATACGGAAAATTTAGGAAAATCTATTATTCTGAGAACCCACTATTGAGATGCACATACTTCTGTGTTATTACATAGTTGTTGATAGCTAGAGGAAATCATGGCTTTACTAACAGAAACATCTGACTCAATTCAATGGTACAATCTATTCAAAGACATAATCATCCCAACGTTCAATCCAATCTTTACAATAATTGGAACGCTTTGGGTAGGTAAATTACTTGGATATTTTAATAAATCCTTGACAGATGAAACAAACAAAACCATCAAATCAGATGAGAGAATTGGAGAGTTAAAAAAAATGATAACAGTACAACAAATAACTGATATTGTAACAGCTTCTGAGACAACAATCCTTAGCCTTATTAAAGATCAGGGAGATGGACTCGGCTATCGAATTGACAAACAAGGTCAAGAGTTAGGTGCTAGGATTGACAAACAAGGTCAAGAGTTAGGTGCTAGGATTGACAAACAAGGTCAAGAGTTAGGTGCTAGGATTGACAAGCTCACAGGAGAAATACATAATAATAGTAATCGATTGTTAGTTCTTGAAACTAAAATTGAGGAAAGGATTCCCAAAAAACCATTGATCGAAGTATAAATCAAAAAAGAGTCAAGGAACAATTCTTGACTCTACTTTTTTATCTTTTTCTAGACTAACAAAAAACATCAATTTGACATTTGTGTATATTTTTCTCAAGATAACTTCGATATGTATCAAGAATTTCTTTTTGGTCTTGGGATTAGTTTGGGGTTTATTTTTTTCTATATTGGCTCTATGAGGATAATCATCCAAAAGAAACTGGGCACTCATATAGCTTTGTTTGGACTTTTTTTATCAATTTTTTCTGGCTATTTAGTAAGTTCACCAAACCCAAATAACCTGTCTGGCTGGAGAATTGGTATGATAATTTTCAATATTACCTTGATTGTTAATATCCTATATTGTTTTAGTAAATTCCTAACCAAGCCCAAAAAACTTTCTAAAAAAAACAAAGGTATCAAAAACAATTGTCCAAGTGTTATACTTATTTCAATAGCTTTTGCAGTTACTGGTAATTTTAGTTTTTTTATCTTCAACGGAATTGCTAACTGGCTTGAAAAAATCATATAACTTGACATTATTATCAAAAAATACTATCAATAACTTGAATTATTTTGTTGAATATAACGGAGAAAAAAATGTCAATTGAAGGACTCTATCCAAGCGATATCATTGATCCAGAAAAAAATATCTGGACACCTGAATCAATTGAAAAGTTCAACAAACTTGAACACAAAACCAAATATGTATCTCTAGGTGATACCACAGAAGAAATATGTAAAAATGTCAATCAAAAATAACTTACATTTTTCATTACATAGCTAACAAGCTTTATAGGGTTGTCATTTGACAGCTCTATATTTTTGCTACATTTTTAATCTATAAATATGGAAAAAAGAATCATCAACTGTATTCCTTTGGCCAAAACCAATGATGAGGTTTTCAAAATAACCTACCTAACTATGTTAACTGAAAATTCAGTTGAATCAATCAAACTTCCAACCAATTTTAATAACTACAAATACTCACACCTCATTCGTCCAGACTATCTACTCAACCTAGAAATAATCAAAACTCGCAAAAACTGGATTCTCAAAAACATACTAAAATTCCAACAAATCAACCAACCAGCTTGCTATAATGATTTTATTAAACAATCTGAAATCTCCAAAATTATACTTAAACATCTCCATATGGAGCAAGAAACAAACATACTTTCCTTCCTAATTGAGACTTTTCAAGCAAACCCTATTAATGGATTAGATATTAAAGAATTTGAACAAAACCTCACCAAATCACTTGGGTTTATTTGACGAATTTAATCATTTTGGTTTTAATAAAAAAACACCAATCCCAAGATAAAATTATGCCAAAATCAACCAAATCAAGGGAATTGAAGGTAATGCTGAAAAAGATACAATATCAAACAAGTCATATCATCAAACGTTTGTGGCCAATAGATTGGAAAAATTTAACCAAATTCAAAGTTGTCTCCAACACTATCTTACACTCATCAAAAATTATAAAAAGTCTGTTGGTAATATTTATAATTGGTATCGTAATCTCCACCACTCTCTTAATATATGGGGTATATTTATTAAACACTAAAGAAGTTCCAGCAGATGGAGGCCAAGTTGTTGAAGTTCTCGATAATTCAGAATTAATTAATTTTAATCCCGTAATTGCCTCCAACTCAGAAGCAGAAGCCAAAATAACAAATTTACTTTTTCATCCACTTTACACTATAGAATATCCTGATTTTATTCAAGATAATTCTCAACCAAAAATTACACCCATACTCCTCAAAAAAGAACCAAAGTGGCTAGAATCGGAAGATCCTAATAATAGATTCAAAACTCTTCAATTTGAGCTAAAAGATAATCTAAAATGGTCTAATGATAAACCAATTACAATGGAAGATATTGCTTATTCTTTTGAAAGAGTGCGAGAAGGCCGAGGCAATCAACAATTCAAAACAGCCTTCAAAGAAGTCAGCTTTAATATAACCAGTCCCACAAGCTTTACCTTAACAAGCAGTATTTCCAATCCTCAGTTACTTTATTCTGCTAATTTTTCTCCAATATCTAAAACCTATTTTGATTCTCAAATAACTGATAGGCTAATCACTGATGAAAGATCATTTAAACCATTAGTTACTTCTGGATACTATACTTTCATTGATGACGAAGTGATTAACCCAAATAGTAATAATAGCCAAAAAGTTGCCAACCCTGTACGAGATTCTCAAAATAACACAATCACATCTGTGGTTCTTACAAAAAACCCTATTCAAAACCACTCAATAGAGCCAAAAATTGAAAAATACATTTTTTAATAGAGTTGATAGTTTGTTTACCACTAACACTATCTCCAATTCTCTTGAGAAAGAAGCTAAAGAAGGAGATGTTGATCTCT
>JAAUSE010000044.1 GCA_012031925.1 Candidatus Altimarinota bacterium | reverse complement strand
TGGACTCTGACTCTAATTCTGATCAAACAAGTCAAGACGAGAACGACAACAACCTAAATGATTGCCAAGAAGACAATGATGGTGATGGAGCTGATAACTGCACTGAACTATCAGCAGGAACAGATCCCCTTGATCCAAACAGTAAACCAGATGTAACTAACCCAACTAATACTGGAGTGACACCAAGAACAGGAGGACTAACTATTGTAGCTACTGCTATTGGACTAGGATTACTAACCACTGCTATAGTAGTTGATCAAAAAAGGAAGAAAGTTAAGGTGAAGGTGGGGTAGTTAATGGTGATATTATAGTATTTAGAAATACTCAAAAAAATGACAATTTATTAGATACCTAAAAATTTGCTAAAGTGTTAGTTGAATTAATTGATAAGCTTTTTAGGTAAAGGGCTTAGTCTTTTTTGGAAGTGGATTTTATGTGATTGATTTTTTGTTTAAGCTTGGTGTCTTTTTTGGTTAAAGAATCAACTTTGTTGATGGCGTGCATTACTGTTGTGTGATTACGTCCACCAAAAACTTTTCCAATTGCTGGATAACTCATTTCTAATTCGTATTTGAAGAGCCACATTACAATTTGACGAGCTAAAGAAACATCTTTTTGGCGACCTGTACCAAGGATCTGATCTTGAGAATATCCAAAATATTTGCAAACAGTGTTGAGGATTTTTTGAGTTCTTATCCCGCTAGGGTTGTTGAGATACTCTATTTTGACACTACTTCCTGGATCATTAACTTCAAGGATATTTTGAAGCTCATTATCACTGATATTATTTTTGAGAGAGAAAGTCATTTTGGCCTGAATCTTATTAAGAACTCCTTCAAGATCACGAACATTTGTATTGATTCTTTCGGCAATTGCTAGAATTTGATGATCGGGTAAATTGAGTTGCATTCTAGCAGTTTTGTCATTGAGAATGGCAATTCTATCTTCAACGGTTGGTGTATCAATATCCACTACCATACCCATTGAGAATCTAGAAATCAACCTTTCTTCAATTCCTGCTATTTGATTAGGGGCTTTGTCAGATGTGATGATGATTTGTTTGTTATCTTGATGAAGCAAATTGAAAGTATGGAAAAATTCTTCTTGTGTACTTTCTTTGCCAGACAAGAATTGAATATCATCTATCAAGAGTAGTTCGATTGAACGGTAATGTTCTTTGAATTTGTCCATAGTTCTGCTTCGAATAGCTATTTGGAATTGAGAAACAAAAGTCTCACAGGGTATGTATTTGATGTTGAGATTTGGAAAATTTTCTAGAGCTTTATGCCCAACTGCTTGCATTAAGTGAGTTTTTCCAAGACCAACACCTCCATAGATAAATACTGGATTGTAAGCCGAGCCTGGTTTTTCTGAAACTGCTTTGGTTACGTTATGTACTAATTCAGTGTTGGAAGTTTTTACAAAAGTATCAAATGTATACTTTGGGTTGAGATTATTTAGATTGGAACCAGGGAGGTAGCTTGTTTTAAATTTTTTGGAAGTATTTGATGATTGAGGAGCTTCTTCTGGACTTTCAAGATTAGCTAATACTTGTTGTTTCACTTGTTCTTGTTGAATTTCATTTTGGTTAATTACCAAATCTAAGTGGATAACTTGTGGATAAAACTTATTTAACGAATCCATCAATTGATCCTTTAGTTTTGTTTGGATGTATTTTTTTGAAAATGAAGAAGGTACAGATAAAGTTATTTTGCGGCCTTGATTGGAGGTTTTGATAAATTCCAAACGACTAAACCATGCCTGATAATTATCAGTTGTTACTCTGTCTTTTAGGTTAGCGAGTACAAGAGGCCAATAGTCTTTGGTAGCTGGCATTAATAAAATTTGATATTTTTTTGGAAATTTTAAGCACAAACTATTCCATGTTTTGGATAATTCATACCATTAATATGCTGGTGTTTATTTTTTACATTTTTGACATAATTGTCAATCATCTTTCAAAAATTATGCTTAGGATTTTGTTGGTTAAAACTACATGTAGTTGTATTTTTAATAAAATTGGATGATTTTGAGAACTAACAAAAATTAATGTTGATCTTAAACAGAAAATAAGCCTAATTTTTTTTTAAAAAATTCAAATTGACATATTAGAATGAGTTTAGTACGATCTTGTTAATGCCACAGAATCAGAATACAAATCCTAACGGAAATTTGAACCAAACTAGTTTTTCCCCAAATCAAAATACTCCCGTTTATGAGAACCAAAACCTTGGTCAGCAATTCCAAAACAACAATAATGTTCAAGGTGCTTATGGACAATATGATAATAGATCTATAGGTGTATCTCCTAGACCTAATGGTCTTGGCCCAGGAGTAAACGCTACTAACATCAAACAAAACTTTGCAAGGAATCAAGTTCAATCAAATCCTATTAGGAATCAACAGCAGCAAAAACCTCAACAGCAGCAAAGAGGTGGTAAGATTGATAAGAACAGCAGAGAGTATTTGGAGCGATTGTCAGCGGCCGATTTACGTAAAGAAGTAATTAACACTGAGATTGAAATTCAAAAAAAGTTGATTGAAAGTGAAAAATATTATCGTGAAGGAGTTTCAACAATTAAAGATTTGATCAGCCCAAGTAGTGTAAAAATTACCACTGGTAGTATTGAGTTAGGCACTAAAATTGTAAGAACGTTTTTTGTGTTGACATATCCTAGAGTTATTAGTAGTGGTTGGTTAGAAGGTGTGGTTAATGCTGATATTCCTTTGGATCTTTCGATATTTATTTATCCAAGAGATAGCTCTGAAGTTCTTAAAGAACTCAAGAACAAAGTGGGTAAAATACAGGCATCATTGCAGTTAAATGCTGAAAAAGGTCAAGCTCGTGATCCAGCTCTTGAAACAGCTTATCGTGATGTTGAAGGTCTTAGAGATGCTATTCAACAAGGTGTGGAGAAATTTTATAGGGTTGGTGTTTATATTACAATTTACGCTGATACCCCAGAACAGTTAGAAAAATATTCTCAAGGTGTTGAGGGTTTAATGTCACAGCAAAATATAATTATGAAAAGAGCTGCTCTTCAGATGGATGATGGGTTTATATCTTCGTTGCCGATTCTAAAAGATGATTTGGGTGTAATTAACAATATGAATACTAGTCCTTTGTCGGCATGTTTTCCTTTTGTATCTTCTGAATTATCTTCCAATGATGGTGTTTTGTATGGTATTAATAGACATAACACTTCCTTGATTATTTTTGATAGATTTGGTCTTGAGAATGCTAATTCGTTGGTTTTTGCAACTTCTGGTGCTGGAAAAAGTTATGCAGTCAAGTTGGAAATACTTCGCTCGTTAATGGTTGGTGTGAGTGTTATTGTTATTGACCCTGAGCAAGAATACAAAGTTTTGGCAGATACTCTTGGTGGTGCTTATGTTAATCTTAGCTTGAATTCTCCTAATCGTATTAATCCTTTCGATCTCCCCAAACCATTACCTGGTGAGACAGCTGCAGATATTTTGCGCTCGGCTGTTGTTGATCTTATAGGTCTGATGAATTTGATGCTTGGTAAACTAAACCCTTCTGAAGAGAGTATTATGGAGCGAGCTATACAAGAATCGTATGCCAAAAGAGATATTAATGAAAATTCTGATCTGGGTGAAGTAGTGGTACCAACAATGACCGATTTGGTAGAAATTCTTAATGGAATTGTTGGTGGTGAAGACTTGGCTCAAAGGTTATACAAATACACTGAAGGTACTTTTGCAGGATTATTTAACCAAAGATCTAACATTAATATAGATAATAATTTTATTGTTTTTAATATTCGAGATTTGCAAGATACTTTGCGACCAATTGCTATGTACATGCTTCTAAAATTTGTTTGGAGCGAGGTTAGATCCTCCTTGAAAAAGAGGATTTTAGCAATTGATGAGGCTTGGATTATGATGCAATATGAAGATTCAGCTAAATTTTTATTTGGATTGGTAAAAAGAGCTAGGAAGTATTATTTGGGTGTAACTACTATTACACAAGATGTTGGTGATTTTTTGAACTCACCATTTGGCAAACCTATTGTTACCAACGCTGCAATGAAATTGCTTTTGAAACAGTCTAGTGCTGCTATTGATTTGGTTGGTGATACCTTTGCATTGACTGGAGGGGAGAAACAAGTGCTTCTTCAATCAGATGTTGGGCAAGGAATATTTTTTGCAGGATCTAGACATGTAGCTATAGAAATTATTGCTTTTCCTACAGAACACAAAATAATAACCACTAACCCTAAAGATATTTTGGATAACCAGGTAAATGAATAAGCACCCACGAGGGTGCCCATATTTTAACCTATATTGTATTATCTTGTTTGTCTTACAGGTTCGGGTGAGTGCTGTTGTGAATTTGGAATCTGAAATAATTAAGACTCAGTGAGGTCTTAGAGAATATTTAGTAAATACTCTAATATTTAGCAATTTTTAATTTTATTATTTAATCACTTTTCGAATAGCTTCTTTCAAAGTTTTTCCAACTCTCCAAGCTACAGAAACAGAAGATCCTATTTTCATTGCTTTTCCAGTTTTGGGATTAACCCCCATTCTTTCTTTGCGTTTAACTACTCGAAAAATACCGAAACCAGTAGCATTGACTTCTTTACCTTTTTTTAGGTTTTCAGTGATTATCTCGAATAAAGACTTTAAGAATTTTTCAGATTGTGTCTTTGATATTCCGAGCTTTTCCGCCAGAGCCTCAATTAATTGGGTTCTGTTGATTTTGTTTTTTTTCACAACATATCACCACCTTTCTTCAACAGATTAGATGTTAAAAAATTAATAGTATGCTGTCAATTTTTGTTGGTTGGATTCTGGATTTGCTTAGCTAATTACTTTTTTGAAATGTATAGTCGAACTACATTAAACCATTACACTGCTGTACCTATCAAATAGGCAACAGAGTTACCTATGTTGACAGGTTTCGCTGACGTGTAATGTAAAGGTTTAATGTGTATCCTGTGTATACAAAAACCTTTGAAATTATAGACTTCTTGCACTAAACAAATTCCAACCACTAGACTTATCTAGCAAATTCCTGAGATAACCCTAAATATTTTCTAATAGCTAAGGCTATCAAAAAATATTTATGAACCTCAGTAATTCACTATCTAAACTACTGATATGGAATTGTTTAACGCAAGAAGTCTTATGTATTTTAATAGATTTTGAGTTATTCTTGACAATCTCCAAGTATTAGGGTTATTTTGATTTGAAATGGTTACGTAGCTCAATTGGATAGAGCAGCTCCGTCCTAAGGAGAAGGTTGGAGGTTCGATTCCCCCCGTGACCACCAAAGCAATATACTTAATTATTTAGTTGACTTCTAGATCTGTGTATTTGAGATTATGTGGATATTTTCTAATGGGAGTTTTTTTGATTTGGTCTATTATAAAACCTACTATTGGAAAGTAATTTTTGAAAGTTTTTATATTTTGATGATGATCTTCATGGTAAGTTCGACTTATGTCAATTGAAGTCAAGAATATTTTTTGAATTTGGTTTTGGTTCTTTTGTTTTCGCCACTTTTTTTCAGTCATGGTTGTAAAATGTGGAAAGTAAAACAGAAAGAAACCGTTAAGTGTTCCTACTAAAAAAACAGGAACTAACCAGAAGTGTAACCAGATGTTGAGATTATTTGTTAGATAAAATCCACAGACTATAGCTATTTGAATAACCCTGACTAAGATATAATCTATCCATCGATTCTTTTTCCATAAAGATTTTGTCCAAAAATATACATCATGATAAAATATTTTGAAGGGAATAAGATAGATTGGTCCAAATGTTGTTATGAAATGATCAGGATCTTTTGTTGGATTGGAGGTATTTTGATGGTGTAACATATGGGTTGTTTGAAAATCAGCAAATGTGACCCCTCCAAAAATACTAGCAACAAAACCAATCAAACTGTTAAGATATTTATTGGAGCTTGCAATTTTGTGACTAGTTATATGAACAAGATTTAGAAAGTAGTGTTGTGAAATAGCAATGGCAAAAAATAAAATGACCTTAGTAAATCTGTTTAACTCAAAGTTTATTAGCAAATAATAGTAATATAAAAAGAATGACAAATTTACAATAAGAATAAGTGAAGATATTTTTGATCTAGTCATACAAAATCTAAATAATAAGAACTTTGGGTTGTTTAGATATATTTAAACTTTTAAGAATTTTTATTGTTTGATTTTCAATGGCGGTTTTTTCAGTTTTCAGAATAACAGAATGAATTGGTGTAGAGGTTTTGATTTTGATAATAAACTCTTTATCTTTTTCTTGAAGAAAATATTTAAGCTCAGCCTTTTCTAGATTTTGAAAACCTAGAACTGATAAAATAAATTTTTCTAAGTTTTTTTGAAATTGGAGTTTTATGTAGGCCTCTTTAAGAACTTTATTTTTGTTCTTTTTATGGTGAATCAAATTGGAAAATTTTAACATAATTTAAATCTGTAAGTTGATTTATAAAATCAGCTATGTCAACAGGATTTTTTGAAGCATATTGACAAGTGAATTAAATAAATCTATTATTAATACAATAAGTAATTATACTTTGCTTTATGAATAATTTAACAATAAAAAAATATTTTGGAGTCTTTGCACTCCTTGGAATTTTGGCTTTTATGGGGATTTATGTGACAGCTCAAGAAACAACAAATACTGACTTAGATGTTAACGCCGGTGTCCAAACAATCTACGCTGGAGACGCTACTGACAATGACGATGTATGTTCACTATCTGATATTACCAATGGAACAACAGTGGAAGGAATAGTTTGTTCAACTGCAGCTAACTCACTGA
>JAAUSE010000043.1 GCA_012031925.1 Candidatus Altimarinota bacterium | reverse complement strand
TCGAAAACTTATGCAACACCTTGTATGGTACAACACCAAAAGACCACACCTATCTCTTGACTTAAAATCACCCTTGCAATATGTACTTGATAACGATCAAAATTCCAGAATGTGGTGGACGAGTACAAACTATTGACGAAAGCGGTTATTTGAGTTATAGTAGGGGCGAGCTAATTTCATTTAGTTGTATTTCAAAAGAGGAAAAAATCATGAAAAGCATATTAGTTAGTGCATTTGCATTATTAGAAGATGGAAACTATCAAGGCTTTGTTGATTCAATTAGTCCACTACAATTACACTCAGATCAGGTTCAACAATCGCTTTACCACGCTCTTTTACAAAGTGCAAATGGCGACCCCGATAGTATGAATGACTGGCTTTTCAGACTACCACCAGACTATCCAAATGATTTAGGTTGGCTTGCAAAAGTAACCTATCAATCGGAAGATAGATTTGTATGGATGGTTGGTCGTGTTGACCCTGAAACTAAACATATTCGATCATTTATCGAAAATAACTGGCACAAAACACTAGTAAACCCATTGCTTGATTGTCCAAAAAAGCCACCATATCTCTTATATCTCAACACTACTCTTCAATCACAGTGGCAACAACAATTACTACCAAGTAAAGAAGAAAAAGTAGGAGATTTTTCCATTTTTCAAGTTGACTACAATGGTGAAAATGTACGAGATGACATCGACCAACTCATGGCGATGAATAATGATTTTCTCATTTCTCAGGTGTTTCATACCTTTGATATGATGAAACAAATCTGTGATGCAGAAGCACTCGATTGTTTCGATAAGCAGGTATTATCAAACGCCAGTTTTCTTTCAAAACTTCATACTGAGTTGCATAATTATGGTCACTTTATGGGTTCATTCCCGTACACTAAACCAGATAAAGACTGTGATGAGTATGAAGCTGTTGAGGAGTTTAAAGCATGTTGCATGGCTATTGAGGCTATGAGAACAATGTGTGATGATACAGATTTAGTTTCAGCCTTTGCATTACTCGTAGTTTGTACTCGGATTTTTGGATATGGACTACGAGCATATTTGATTGAAGATAAAACAAGTCAATTAGTGCGAGAAATCTCTGTTGCAGTGTTTTTCTTTGAAACCCTTAAACATGCTGGCGTTTTAACCCTCGACTCACGTCTTAGTTTAGATATTCCAAAAATTTCTGACGCAATTTCAAACAAGGTACAAGAAATTGATACAGTTGAACGTATTGCAAAAAAGAAGGAACTCAAAACCTTATTGACTATGCAATCAAGCTCTACTCTAAATCATATCCAAATAGGCAATTGTCTCCTGAATTATCATATGTTTATGGTGTATACCTGTAAACACCATAACCCTAGCAATTGTTGGGGGGTGTTTTTCTTGACAAACGTCTGTTTTTACAGTATGTTAGTAACATCAACAGTCTGTTTCTGTTGTATTTGTTAATATATTGCGGAGATAACCATGACCACTGACAAGTCTACTTCAGTTGAAGCACTTACTCCCTTCACCACGAAAGGCAAAAAGTCTTCATTCAAGTCCGGCAACATGTTCAGCGAGAGTCAAGCTCTTACAGCAACAGAGCCACTCACCCCCGCTCAAAAAAAGACTGATTCGTAACTCGGTTTAGTCTGCAAAAAAGCCCCACTTTATTATTTAGAGTGGGGCTATATTTATGACAATCTTTTGAGGAATGTATCAACATCGGTAATCGTTACAGGGTGAGGCAAGTGTTGAGCATTTACTTGCACCTGAAGTCCTAATAACACTGCCAATTTATGGACAAGTTGGGTGTAACTCTGAGTCTGTTGACCGTGCAGATAATCTACACCAAAGTTAGAGATAAGTGTCTTATTAAACAACTTTTCTAGTTCATGTTTGAAGAATGCAGGATTTTCATATGCTTTGAATGGTTGTAAAACACCGTTCACTCGCTCATCATCTCCCATATTTTTCCACGACTTCCACATTTCATGGGGTGCATTGCCATTGGTAAAAGTGGCAATTGCTCGTCTCCCATCAAACACTACTACTTTGCCTTTGTTGCCATAAACTACAGGTTCGTATGGATGAGATAGTGATGAAATGCGATAGCCAAATTCAGAATCTTCTGCTTGTTGGAAATACTCAATATCTCGACTAGGGTCATATCCACCAATATGACAATATACTGAAGCTCTAAATGCACAATTACATCCGTTCAGTTCGATAATACGAGGAAATGTACCTAATAAGTTACCTTTAGAAAATCCTGCATGCCGATCGAATACATCAATGTACTGAAACATACGAATCCCGACACGGTATAAATCATTTTGCTCATAACCAGACCAATCAACTTTTCCTAAAATAGCATATGGATACCACAGCGATAAAAACTTACCGAAATAGCTTATAAGATAAGTATTTGGGCAGTGTATAACATCAGCATCAAGACTCACTATGAATGGATCTTGAATCTGTTGTGCCATTGCTCATTTAATTGCAATATCTGTCGCAATTTTTCGCAAGATACCAAACCGTAACTGAGCTTGCTCCTCAATACTCCATGTTTGATAGAATATATATAGGGAAATTTAGATTATTAGCTGTAAACTTATGAACAAATTGGGTTGTAATATCTTCTAATCCACTTTTCGTATTGATAAACAAAATTACTTCGTACAATGAATTATCTAATGTTTGTGAGGCTAAATATGAGAGTGTGGTAATTATACCCTCTCCCTCACTATGACCAGCACACACAATGTCTACAAATACTTTATATTTCAAATATATTGTCTCGCAAGGTATACTATCAAATAGCGTTTGAGTAAGAAGGTTATACCATTTTGTACCATTAAGTTGAGATATATAGTTTTGTGATTCGGTTTCGAATGAAAATCCCATCTTGCCCTCTTTGTTAAAATGTGTCATGATATTATAATAAAATATCAAACGACAGGTATATTCATAGCGCAAATAACCTACTATGTAAAAACATTATATGATTCCAATTCTCACTGCAACAAATATATCCAAAGAATTTATCTCAACTGAGCCTTTAGGATTATTCAAACGTTCCACAAAAAAAACTGCCGCTCTTAACAATATCTCCTTTAGCATAGAAAAACCAACAGTGCTTGCTGTTATTGGGGCAAACGGTGCTGGAAAAACAACACTCTTAAAATTATTACTAGGTCTTGTTGAACCAACTAAAGGAGAGATTAAACTGCTCGGATATGATCCATACCGAGAACGTAAAAAAATCATCAATCAACTAGGGTTTGTTTCAGGACAAAAACGAATGCTAAACCCTGACCTGACAGCGTATGACTATATTTCTGTTAGTTCATTGTTTTATGAATTAGAACCACAAGAAATTGAAACACGACTGCACCATCTGAGTGAATTGTTTGAAGTGACCCATCGTCTTCATAGTTTAGTGAGGAATTTGTCTCTTGGTGAGACTATTAAATTTGAAATTATTGCGTCCATTATTCACAAGCCTCGAGTATTGTTTTTAGATGAGCCAACAATTGGATTAGATTTTAGTTCACAAAGCACCATTGTTTCACTATTGAAACAATACCATGAAGAAGAAAATGTAACAATTCTCCTTACATCTCACTACGCAAAGATATTCAAACTCTTTCCAAAGAACTCCTTGTGATCGAGAAAGGTAAAGAGTTATATTATGATGATATTAACAATCTCAATTCACACCCAAATCGTAAAGTGAACAGCTATTTACAAACACTCAATGAAGAACTTGCCCGCTATGCCTAACGCTAAAAACTCTCCCCTCTATCGCTGGTTTCGGTATTTCCACATGAACTATAAGGCATTTACTGCATATCGTTTTAATACTGCATCTTATCTCCTCACTCAAGTGGTGACACTGGTTGGTACTATGACGATTTGGTACTACTCTATTTCAAATGGGGCAACAGGTATTTCATTGAGTGAAATTATTACCTACTACATCGTAGGTCAACTGGTTATTCTGCAATTATCTCCTCATTGGTCAATAGCAGAGGATATTCAGACGGGAAAGTTCAGCAATAAGCTTTTACGACCAGAAGGGGTGTGGATGAGTTATTTGATCGAAGACCTAGGTGTAAATGCGTTTACAAACTGTGTCAAGATAGTGCTTTCAGGTGGTCTCATTGTGCTACTATTGGCGTATATATCAAAACCAAGTAATTTGGTTGTTTTGGTGTTATTCGGAGCATCTATTGGGGTTGCCTATTCTATTGAGTTGATGATTAGCTATATATCGAGCTTTTTAACTTTTTATACAATCAATTCACATGGAATCCTTGAATTATTTGGACAAATAAAATCATTTTGTTCGGGTTGGTTTTTCCCATTAAACTTGGTATGGTTTACTCGACCGCTTCTTTATCTACCGTTTGCATTTACTTACTATTATCCAATGCAGATTTATCTTGAAAAATATTCAATTCAAGAAAGTCTCATGATTTTAGGATATGGAGTGGCTGTTGCAGTTGTATTGTTTTTGATCGCTTCTTGGATCTATTGGGATGGATTGAGGCGGTATGAGAGTGTTGGGCTATAGTGTCTAGACTATAATAAAATTCTAACGATTTGTATAGAAGTATTGATTTAATGCAATTTAATCACAAAATACTGCAAAAACCGTTCATTATATTGCAGATAACCACAATGAAGTAAGCAAAAAATTTGCTTTATCACTTGGTTTTATTTTTGATAACCAATATACTGACGAATATGGCAATGAAGTTGTAGAGTACATATTATAATGCAATGATCGATATATCAAAATTAGTTTATAAAATTATACTCAAACCCTACCAAACAAATTACCTTTCTCAAAGAGATATTTCAACTCACCTCATCATCTCGTATTTTAGATGTCGGTTGTCATGTTGGCTTGCATTTACAAGGGTTGCAAACTATTTCAGATACCATTTATGGCATTGATATTGAAAAGCCAAAACAAGAGCTTAAAAACTTTATCCTAGGTGACGTCTTTACAACTGACTTACCTTCAAATTTAGATGGAGTATATCTCATAGCTCCTTTCTTAGGTGAAAATTGGAACAAATATGAAGAACTATACAGGATACACATCTAACCTTTACATTACACGTCCGCGAAAACAGTCAACATAGGTGACTTTGTTACCTATTTGATTGTTACAGCAGTGTAATGGTTAGATGTGGTTCGAAAAAACTAAATTATAATCTAGTCTCTGGTGGAAAAGTAGTGATAGACTTATTTGCTTTTAACGATTACATTGAAGGTCAAAAATTTCAAGATTACACACTTTTACCAGAAAAAATAATTCTTAATGATTTTATCCGTGAACGTCATAATATGCACTGCAAGCGTACCTTTCTATTCAAAGACTGGACAAAGCGAACTATTGACCTACACTGGAAAGTTTTTAATCAAAAAGAGTTAGAAAACTTAGCTAAAAACACCGGCTACAAAATCCAAAATATCTATGCTGATTTTGATATAAATTTAGTCACAAATCTTGATCCCAAATCACAAAAAATGAGACGAGTTGTAGTTTTAGAGAAAATCTAATAACCATCCTCTTCTCCCCATAAATCAGACACAAATTATCTGGTTTCATAAGTATATTTTGGCTCTCCCACAGTTTAGCTTAACCTAAAGCGGTGTCTTCCTTAGATTTTTTAAAGCTATGTTACCAACATAGATCCCTACTTTTACCAATTCTTCAACATTTCCACAATTGTTTATATCGTTAAATTGACTACTAAAAAAAATATCCATGCCTAGAGGATCTAATTTTGATACACGTAAGTCTTCTTCAAATTGCTTTCTAAAATTTGTTTCAAGTTTTACTTTTTTGAACAAACCAGTTTCAATATTTAACTTTTTGTATTGATTTGATGGTATTTCCATATTCTAATTATACCATTTATAGAATAATTTGGCAAATATGGAAAGCATGTTTGACATTTTCAACAAAAGATTATAGTATCTATGAATTATGCCAACTAAAAAACTCTTATATCTTACATCAAACCCAGGAAAAGTCGAAGAAGCTAACAGACACTTCAGAGATCGATATGGTTTTGATATTGAAATTGTAAAACCAGATTTTGAAATATTAGAAATCCAAGCTAAAACTTGCATTGAAGTAGCTAAATTTAGTGTTCGTTATGCAGCTGATAAACTAGGTGTCGCTTGTCTTAAATCTGATACAGGTGTATATATGGATGCTTTAGGTGGATTACCTGGCCCTTACAACTCATATTTCGATAAGCAGATTGGAGTTGACAGGTTTTTAGAGATGTTTAAAGGTGAAATAAATAGAAATGCAAGATTGGAACATTCTTTTGCGTATTGTTATCCAGGGCAAGAGCCAATAGTATTTACGGGTGGATCAACTGGAACTATAGCTTTTGAGTCAAAGGGAACAAGAGGTCGGTGGCATGATTTTTTCTTTATTCCTGCTGGTGAAACAAAAACACTTTCGGAACTTAGAACAGAAAATGAGTTACACGAGGCAACATTTTGGGGCAGTGCCATTGATGATTTTGCTAAATGGTACAAGGAAAATGAGTTAAAATAGATATACACCGCTTTTTAAAGCGGTGTATTATTTGTATTCTTTAGTAAATTCCAAAGATTTTTGCCTTCGAAACAAGACTTTGATCGTCGAGCATAACTGTGTTTTCAAAAAGAATATCAGCAGATTCACTAATTTCACAAACTCCCATGTTGGTATCTTTCCTAAGTAGTTCTCTAAATGAGAGTAAAGAAATAATTTTGTTTTCTCGCTTCATCCATCTTTTGTGCATGATTTCATCATCACACGCAAAATAAACAATTTTTCTCTCAATAGTTTCAAACTTATTCTCAAGATTTTTATGAAGGTAATTGAGACCTGGTAGTGATCTACTACCTAAAATAATCAACTTACTTTTATCTTTTATTCTATTGGAAAGAACAAATGTTAGTAATTTAGAAAAGAGTATATCATCAGTAAAATTTGCACCAAATACTTTTTCTCCTTCTTGTATCCACTCAAGAAATGACAATGCTGTGTCAGATTCACTATGAACCTTTCTCAGAGTTGGCCCTAAATCAAACGAAGTGAAACCATGAGCTGCACTCGCTCAAACACATTCTGGAAAAGATGATCTAAATATGCTATGAACTCATAGCTAAAACAACTAAGAGAAATATCACCCCAGAATTATGTATGATTACAGCCAAAAACTAAAGATTCTTGA
>JAAUSE010000042.1 GCA_012031925.1 Candidatus Altimarinota bacterium | reverse complement strand
ATGTTCAAAAATTAAAACGGTGTACCAAAAATAGATTGTTTTATTTTTTGTTTTGCAATATTCAAGCACACTATATGTATAAGTAAAAATGATATTATTAATTGGACAGGTTCGATTACAGATTGACAAAAGTGAATTTTTGTACTATTATGAGGAAACAAATATTTATTGGAGGGTAAAATGCTGGTTCAAGTGGGTAACTTAGAATACGCTCTAGATTCTATTAAGAATTGGAGTTGGGGGAAGGTTTTGACTGTTAATTTTATTCTACCAGGAGCCAACTTAGACTTATATGAAATATCTATTAGATCGATAGGGCTTACAAGAAGTGGTGCTGTTGTGAAACAGTTCTACAAAAATGGTAGTTCTAGCCTTTCTGAAAAAGATGAGATCGAGCAAGAGTTAATTAGCTTTTACTCTAGTCAAAATATGACTAGTTTGATAAAGGTATTATTTGAGCTTGGAGATTTAAGATATTATCAATTTCTTCTCAAAAAAAGAAAAAGCGATTGTTTTGGTAACCAAGGTTTTTATAATAGAGTTGTGAAAGAGCTTGATGAACTGGTTGATAATTATGAATATCTGACAAGTGCTTTTATTAGCAATGACTTGGCTAGAGCTGTCCAAAATATAAAATATTACTACAGGTTTCTCAATGAAGAAAAGAATCCAGAGTTGGAGGAAATGATAGCAAAATATTATCTTGATAAGCAAGGTTATTTATTTTGAGTTTGATAAATTTGTTTATATAGCTTGCACTTTTGTGTAGGCTTTTTTGTTGACCAATTTTGATTAATTTGCTTGTTTTTTTATGTATGCTTTATATTGTGCCTACTCCTGTTGGTAATTTGGAGGATATTACTCTTCGAGCTATTAATATTCTTAGTAAAGTTGAGGTAATTATTTGTGAAGATAGTCGCAAAACTCGAGAGTTGTTAAGACTACTAAATATAAATAACAAACCTAAATTTGTAGATTACATGAAGAATCATAATATTAATCTGTCTAAAATTGAAGAGGTTTTAGAGTTTGAAGATAAAGATATTGCATTTGTAACTGACGCTGGTACCCCTGGAATTAGTGATCCTGGTATACTGTTAATTAGATTATTACAACAAAAAAAGATTGAATACACAGTGTTACCTGGGGCGACTGCTTTGATTCCAGCGGTTGTAGCTAGTGGTTTGGTGACAAAAGATTTTGTGTTTGTTGGATTTTTGCCGACTAAAAAAGGTCGTCAGAGTGCTTGGCAAATGATTGTAGATTCTCAGATCCCTGTTGTGTTATATGAATCTGTTCATCGTATATCAAAAATGATAGAAGAAGCTCAGATATATTTAAGTCCAACTAGAAAAGTCTGTATATGTAAAGAATTGAGCAAAAAGTTCGAAGAGGTTAGAATACTTCAGGTGAATGAGCTAAGCAAGCTTGAAATGAATTTCAAAGGAGAGTTTGTTGTAGTTATTGACAAAAAAGACAATTGACCTTAAATTCCTTTTGTTCAAGAGGCGTTGTAGCTCAGTTGGTTAGAGCGTGGGACTCATAAGCCCAAGGTCGGTGGTTCAATTCCACTCAACGTCACCATATTGACAAAAAGAAACCTAGTTGGTTTACTTTATGAGATCTATAACATTTTAATAAATTTTTAAAGGTATGAGCACTAAGCAAAAAAACAAGGTAAAAAAGAATGAAGCTAGTACAAAAAAAGCTGCTGAGCAGTCAAAAGAGGGTAATATCAGTAAACAAGTTGCTTTGAAGCCAAAGCCAGTATCGACCGTTCCAGCACCTACAATTGATCAATCAAGTCAGAAAGGTTTGGTTAATAAATTTTTTGATAGGTTAGTTGGTGAGGGGAGAGAGCTTAGTAAATATTGGGGGTAGTTGATCAAATATTAGCCTTGGAGCCAGAGATTGCTAAGTTATCTGATAATCAACTTCGAGACAAAACTAAACAGTACCGAAAACGTCTTGAAGGTCTTGAAGATGTTAAGTTGGAAGCGGAACTGACTGAGATTTTGCCCGAGGCGTTTGCTGTGGTTCGTGAAGCTGCTTATAGAACTTTAGGTCAAAAACATTATCCTGTACAACTTCTTGGTGGAATGGTACTCAATGATGGTCGTGTGGCTGAGATGAAAACAGGAGAAGGAAAAACTTTAGTATCTACTCTGGCTGTTTATCTTAATGCTCTTGCACCAAAGAATCAAGTACATATAGTTACTGTCAATGATTACTTGGCTAGACGTGATGCCAGTTGGATGGGTCAAGTGTATGATTTTTTGGGTTTGACTGTTGGAGTTATCCAAAACCAAGCATCTTTTTATTTCAAGTTGGGAGAGCAGGCTGATAACTCTGCAGATAAAAAGCGTGAGTTGGGACAAGTTGACACTTTAGAAGATGGTGAGCAACAAGATTCGAGAACTGTATTAGATGTTGAGAACTTAGTAGCTTGTGATAGAAAGAGAGCTTATAATTTAGATGATCAGTGTGTGGATGTTGTTTATGGAGTTAACTCTGAGTTTGGTTTTGATTATCTTCGTGATAATATGGCTCAAAGTACTGACGATGTAGTGCAAAAAGCTGGACACAAAGTTGCTGTAGTTGATGAGGTTGATTCTATCCTTATTGATGAGGCTAGAACACCATTGATTATTAGCTCGCAAGATGTTGATTCTTCAAGTAAGTACAGACAGTTTGCAGATTTGGTTGGCAGACTTACTACTGGAATTGATTACATAGTGGATGAAAAAGACGAACAGCTACATTGACCGATCTTGGGATTGAGAAAGTTGAGCGTATTTTGGGAATTAACGATCTTTATATTAATCCTGATAATGTTGTTCTTATTCACCACTTGGATCAAGCTCTCAAAGCTCGAGCTCTTTTCAAAAAAGAAAAAGAATACGTAGTTCGAGATGGTGAAATTATTATTGTGGATGAAAACACAGGTAGAATGATGTATGGTCGAAGGTTTAACCAAGGTCTTCATCAAGCAATTGAAGCAAAAGAGGGTCTTAGAGTTCAACCAGAAAGTAAGACTGTAGCAAGTATTACCTTCCAGAACTTTTTTAGGCTTTATACCAAATTAGCTGGAATGACTGGCACAGCAGCAACTGAATCAGAAGAGTTGTATAAGATTTATAAATTGTTAGTGGTGACGATACCTACTAACAAGCAAGTTGTTCGAAAAGATTATGTGGATAAAGTTTATAAAAACGAATTAGGGAAATTTCAAGCAATTGCCAAAGATGTTAAGAATATTAATGACACGGGTCAGCCGATTTTGATTGGGACGACTTCAATTGACAGGAACCAAATGTTATCAAAATTTCTTGATGATTATGGTGTCAAGCACGAAATTCTAAACGCTAAAAACCACGAACAAGAAGCTAGGATTATATCAGCAGCTGGTAGAATAGGTGCGGTAACTTTAGCAACCAATATTGCTGGAAGAGGAGTTGATATCAAACTTGGTGGTGAGGTTCCTGAGGATTTAAAAAATATAGATAGATGGAAAAAGGATCACCAAAAAGTAAAAGAACTTGGTGGGCTTTTTGTAATTGGAACTGAGAGGCATGAGAGTCGTCGTATTGATAATCAACTTCGAGGGCGATCTGGTAGGCAGGGTGATCCAGGTAAGAGTCAATTTTATATTAGTCTTGAGGATTACATCCTTCGTGTTTTTGGTGGAGATAGGATGAAGTATTACAATATTTTGCCAGTGGCTGATGATGAAGCGATTCAGAACAAACTTCTTTCCAGATTGATCGAGGAAGCTCAGAAAAAAATCGAAGGTCAGAATTACGATGTTCGAAAATATGTTACAGAGTATGACGATGTTGTATCTAGGCAAAGAAGTGTAGTTTATGAACGTAGAAGGAAGGTACTTTTTGATGATGGTTTTGAATGGGAAAGAGAGATAGATAATTCCTTGTATAGAGATGTCTTTAGAGCAGTTGATATGCTAAATGGGCGATTGAAGAAGGATTCCAAAGAATATAAGACTTTATTAGATTTGGTAAGTAAAGAACTCAATTCTATACTAAAAATAGATGACTTCAAAATCATAAATTTGGAAAAAACTTATAAAGAATACAAATATGATTCCAAAAAAATCGCAGTTAAGTTTTATGAAATGCTAAAATCTGAACTAGAAAAAAGGTGGAATATTTATGAAAAAGATACCAAAGCAAGTATGGTTCGTTATGTTTTTTGAGGGCTATTGATATACTTTGGACAGAGCATTTGGTGACTATTGATCATTTGACTGATTCTGTAAGAATGAGAGGTTATTCTCAAAAGGACCCTCTAGTTGAATTCAAACAGGACAGTATGAAAGTTTTTGAAGAACTTCTTGCTCAAATTGATAGAGAGGTTGCTGATACAATCTTTAAGGTAAGCTCAGAGATGATTCCTGTTGGGATGAGAAAAAACAAATAGTATCTTGATAAAAGATTTCAAGCAGGTATTTAGTTATGAAAAACCCCACCTTGTTGGTGGGTTGTTGGTTTTACTAATTACATTGGTGTAGTTTACATTGATAACAAAAGTTCGGCTGTGTCTTTTTTTTGTCCTGTGGACATTTTGACGCATTGGAACCTACCTTTGATCATTTTGTTGTATAGCTTTCCTAAACTTATCTCGTCATCTTGGTTTTTGTAAGCGATGGTACTTTTGGTGAAAATAATATCTTGAATCTGATTTTTGATGTGCTCAGGAATGCAGATATAAGAGTATCTTGCACCACTTCCACGAAACTCAAATTGAATGTTAAATGTAGGCGGAATATCGAGAGGTATTAGTTTTTGATTGAGCTCGAACTCTATGTCTGTTATATCAATACCAACTCTTGAGAAACAAGCTGACATATTTTCACTAACTTGAACTAGTCTTACTTTATTCAAGATTTTGAGTAAAAATGGTGATGATTGAATTTCGTTCATTTTGATTCTCCACAAAACGAAATGAGTCTTTTTAAGACTGATTTACCTTGTTGTAGGTTTTAATTTTTGTCAAATATTATTGGAACAGATTCTTTGGGTGACTTGACTAAAAAACAGTAGTTAATAATTATTTGACTAAATAAAGTATTATAGAGGTATATGTTTTTTGGATGGAAATCGGAATTTTGTTTGACTTTGTTTATGATGTTTGTCCTGCTTGTTAATCCATTGGCTGTTTTGGCTCAAGAATCAAGTGGTAATGCAATTTTTTTGGAAATTCCTAGGGTAACTAAAGGTGGTCAAACAGTAGATACAAAGGCAGATGGAGTTAATAAATGGGTATTTGATGGGGAGTTAAATAAAGATGACGAGATAAGGTATAGATGGAATGCGGTTAGTTTGGATTTGAGGTACAAAGATTCTCCAGCGGTTGGAGGTGGTTACTTAAAAATTTACAAAAATAACGATTCTACAGAAGATAATTTGCTCACTGAGTTTGGATCATCTCCTCTTCCAATTGGCAAAGTGGCAGACAAGCTAGAAAACGGTCAGAACAAATTGTTGTTTGTATATATTGATAGCACGAGTGGAAAACCAGCCAATCCATTGACTAAAGTTTCTGTTTCTTTTGGCTACAAGAATGAGTCAATAAAACCAGTTGTTAGAGTTCTCGAGCCTCAAAAAGAAGCTTTGTTAGCAGCAGGTGTAAATCAAGGATTTCGTATTGAGTTAGAAAATTTTAAATTATCAGAAACTAATAATTTAGTTGAAGGTCAAGGAAAAATGAATATATATGAAGATGAAATTGTTGAGGATAAGCTGATTGCTACAGTTAAGTCTAGTGTAGATTTTGAAGATCGTAAATCTTTGGTTGAATTTAGTACTAAAGATGTTGATTTTTCTCAAATTGCTGATTCAGGAAACAAGAAAATACTCTTTGTGCTGACTGATGGAGCAGGAAAAATATTACCTTACCAAAATGAAGTTATTCTCAAATCTAATTATAATAATTCAGTTGATGTTGGTTTGCCAAAGGTGAGAGTGGTTGAACCTCGTAAAGATCGCTCGGATTTATCCATGGATGGTAATCAAAAAATTTTGTTAGAGATTGAGAATTTTGAAATATTAGAAAGTTTTGAAGAGGGCGAGAATCAGGTAAACAAGGGATATTTGCAAATATTCGTGGACGATAGTCCTATCAAAACAATTTGGCCTAAGCTGGATTTTAGCCTCAATGAGATTGGATATTATAGTGATATAGAAGGAATTAAATCTATCAAGTTGCAGTTGGTGAATAAGAATTTTACCAAGTTGGTTCCTGAAGTTATGGATACTTTTGATCTTATTTATATTGCTGAAAACAAAGAAGATAAGCTTGTAGAAAGAGATGCCACAGTTAGCTCTGATAGATGGAGGGTGATAATAATAATTTTTATTGTGGTGATGATTGTGGGTGGGATTTCAATATTGGTTTTGAAAGGGTAAAATGAATTTGTTGGTATAATAAAAAACCAGTATGTGAAGGGCATACTAGTGAGTGTTACAAATGCGAGATGATTTTATCTACAGTTTTTTGAGGTTCGTTGGTTGAATTGTCTATGACAACCATTGATTCCATAAACTGCACATATTTATCTTCAATTTGTGCTTTGTAGGTTTCAGCAAGTTCATTCCAAAACCCAATTCGTTTGTTTCTGTTATTGATGCGATTGACTCGCTGAGAATCGTCACATCGTAAATAGAAAATTTTATCAGGTGTGGGAATGTCAAACTGAGCTGGGGTAAACGTCAATGATGAACCCACACCTTCGTGGTAGGTAATAGTGCGGTATACATAGCTTTCAACTAACACATGCTTACCTTTCCGTAAGAGTGATTCAATCTGGTTTCCAGAAAGTATCACTTGTGATAGGTAAAACAAGTATCGAGCGTCTATATTACCCGTACTGTCTATAATTTTATAGATAATTAGCTGCACTAATGTCCAATAAAATAATTTGCCAGTTGATCTAAAATTCATACCCTTGCAAGAAAACGATTATCAATCCATCATTACATCATGGAAACGTTGTGTTATAAAATAAAACTTAAAAAAGGTTCACTTAAGCAAGTTCGTCAATGGGCTGAACAGATGAATATACGAGCAGGTGAGGTTTTTGAAACTCTATCGCTTGAAGGGGTGTATGTTGAAAGTGTCTTTTTAGAAAAAAGCGACAATAACTATTACTTGATTTATTTTGTAAAAGCAGAAAGTTTGAATGACATGAGAGAGTTCTCAAAAAACTCTACTTTACCAATCGAGAAGTTTCATAAAGACTTCAAGCGAACGACATTTGAATCTTCGGCGGAGCTTGAGTCTTTAATTGATTTTGACAGGATTAAGGCAAAAAGTAGCGGACTAAATTTAATAGTCGCCACTATGTTTACCAATGAGTGATTAAACTAGTTAGAGGCTACTAGACCATAATTGCCAGGTCACTAGGACAACACAAATCTTGTACTCGTCCACCACATTCTGGAATTTTGATCGTTATCAAGTACATATTGCAAGGGTGATTTTAAGTCAAGAGATAAGTGTGGTCTTTTGGTGTTGTACCATACAAGGTGTTGCATAAGTTTT
>JAAUSE010000001.1 GCA_012031925.1 Candidatus Altimarinota bacterium | reverse complement strand
ATTGGCTGCTTCATCCTCAAAAGACAACGGAAATATCAAAATAAAGATATTTCAAGTCTTTTCTATAATCTTTTTTCATTGACTCAAAACCCTCACTAGATAATTTGTTTAACCTTAGCATATATATAAGGTTTTGGCAAGAGGTTGAAAAAAATATGTTTGTATAGTATAATAAGACCAACAAAACAAAAACAAAAATATGCACCAACCATTTGATACCTTTTTTGAGTACTTAGAGCACAAGCAAGCTAATCAAAAATCATTTCTTCGAGTAATGTTAAGTTTTTTATTCTAAAGCAAGGGTAAGTTCCAATGAAGGTTTAATCACACTTGTTAAATTTACAAATCTTTGTTAGTTTGGTTATAATGATCAACCTAATTCTCAAAAAATATAGAAACCTTTTCAACATTTCTCCCGAAGCCAAAGTCTTTATTATTGGAGGAGGAGAAGTTTTTGAAAAATATGATGATTATATTACTTGGCTTCAAAAAACCAACCTAAGAGAAAATAACAATAGCTGGAAAACCTGGCTGACCAATAAGCTTGAGTACAAAAACTACCAGGTAATTAGAATTAATATGCCCAATTCTCTCAATGCCCATTATGAAGAGTGGTTGATTTGGTTTCAAAAATATCTTCCAAATATCAATAATAGTGATGTTTTGATTGGTCATAGCCTTGGTGGAATTTTTTTGGCTAAGTATCTTTCCTCAGATCATAAGTTACTAAAAAAGCTTTCCTCAGTTCATTTGGTAGCCGCTCCTTTTAACTATTGTTATGACTTTAATACTAAAAAAACAACTTTACCTAATGTGTCCAAAATCCATCTGTATCAATCTTTTGATGACAAAATTGTAAAATATAAAGATAGTCTCTTGGAAGTTTATTCTCAGAATAAAAATAACCAAACAAATCTTCACGATTTTAGTAACTATGGCCATTTTTTAATTCCAGTCTTTCCAGAGCTGTTTAATAATATTATTCTAAGTTAGGCTTATTGACAATTATGAAATTATTCAATAGATCTATTGGGGTTCATAATTTTTTACCAAAGGAGTTTTCATTGTGAGTAAGAAATCAACCATAATTCAAAGTTTTAGATATTTTGACAATTGGGTAGTTGAGGTTCTATATGGAATATTCAATACTGAATTTGATCAGATTTTTATCGATAGTGATAAAAAAAACATTAATCCTGCAATGACTTTTGAAGTAGGTCAAAACATGCTTGATTCTATCACTAGTCATCTAATTAGTGTGACTTCAGCTACTTCTGGATTCTATCACTCACACTTGGTAATAACCCATCAGCTAAATAAAGTTTTTTTTCAGTATTTTAGAAAAGGGAATATACCAGAAACAGAGACTCTTACGCTCTCATTTGAACAAAGATTAAGTATATGGCATGACAAAGGATCACAAAGAAAACTGTACGTTTCTAACTCATCAATTGAGATACAACAAATATTCATTTTTCAATTGTTCTTATTCTATCAAATAAGTATACTACAAACCAAACACATTCAAGTAGTTATAGCCAAACCTTAGTGACCAATATAGGTCACTTTTTTATGTACGATAAGATCTAAGATATTTAACAATTAGACCAGCGTTTTGGTTAATCATAGATGCTTGATATTCAAAATATATTCTTTTGATTTCACGCATAAACCTATCCTTGTTATCACTTCTTTTAGCCATTTCAAACCAATAATTATTGATGTTGAAGTATGGAGGGTTGACTATCCAAATTTCTTTCAAATCATAATCCGAAATAAATCTACTAAGATATCCAAAATCCCCAATCTTAACAACTACCAATCCTGAAAACCCGTTTTGCATCTTGGACAAAATCTTAGTCAAAGAACCACTTTCGCCCAGTAACAAATAATCTTTTGGAGAAAAGTTTTTAATTAGAACCCTCTCACTATCTCGAATAGTTGAGTTTTGACCACCAAGTATCAAATTTATGCCTTTATTTTTTTTGGCTGATTCAATGTTATTTTGGATAAATTCATCAAATTCCACATCATTATCAATTGACTCAAACTTATTGTTATTTTTATTCAAAAACTTCACTTTGCTCATTTGAACCTTGTTTCTAACCCCAATCAATTCCAACAAACTTTCCAAATTTGATTCAGCCAAATAGGTCGTAAAAACCAGATCAGGAAATTTCTTCATAAGCTCATCCAAATGAGTTTGAATATTAAAGTATTTAATTGGTTTATTAATATACAGCTGATTACCAAAATATCGAAATGTTAGTTTATTCTTAGGATTGATCTGCAAAACCCCATCATCAAAAAACTTCTCAAGGCTAGACACAATAGCTTTGACAACTAAGTGTGTTACTTCTCCTTGGTGCGGCAAATCAAAACTTTTAATTGAAATTAACAAATTCTCAAAATCCACAAGCTTGCGTTGAATCACAACTTCTTCTGGTTCCAAAGTAGTGTAGTTATAAGTATATTCACCACGTTGGTACAGAGGCTGCAAAGCAAGCAGCATAAAATCATAAGCAGAAATTATTTTTCTCATTGCAATTGTTATTTCTTTTCTAATATCCCCCTTATCTATAAATATATCCAGAAAAATCTCAACTAACGTCACAAATCTTCCAAACTGATAACTTTTCTCACTAGCGACCTTTATGTTAGGGATGAAGGTTTCAATAGGTAGTGATTCAAAACCATTTCTAGAATCTTTCTCAGTCACTAAATAACCAAGGATAAGTTCGGCAAATACAATCTCTTTAGGGTTTTTAGTGTGGATTTTGTAACTAATGTTATTAATATTATTCAATTGAAGTCGGTTAATGACAAAAATTTGCAACATTATTAACAAATAATCCTTTTTGTAGCTCTTACTAAGTAGTTCATTAAGTTTAGTCTCTATCATACTATAACCCAATAATTTAATCTTCGACCAAATTCCAATTGGAATAATTCTCCCATCCAAACCTACATGATTAACCTCTGCCAATCTCACTCTATTATTCTTAGTGGTAATTTCTTTGGAAAAATACTCAAGACCTATACCCAAAAAAGAATCAAATTGATCATAAAAATTTTGAGATAAGCCCATTTCGCTTATTCTTGAAAGTGATTGACTCAATAAATTCAAACAACAAATCGTATCATACAAGGCCCTGTGAGAGTTCAAAATAAGCTCTTGAGATAGTTGAAGTGATTTGATTTGATGAGCAGTAGGGTTGAGATGTAGTTGTTCAATTAAATACTCAAGATTCACGGCATTCATATCAGGATAAACAATTTTAGCTATATCCAAAGTATCAATCGTTGATGTGGAAGGCAAGAACCAACTCTCGTTCTTCATAAAACTTATATCAAAGTCAATTGAATGACCGACTATCTTAATATCTTCATAACCACTCAAAAAGTCTGCCCATTTTTCTTGAACTTGAAAAATAGAAGGAGCCAAAAGGAGGGCTTCTTTGGTAATGCCCGTGATTCTAGTTATCTTATCATCCATCTCACCTCGGAGAGCAACAAGTGACTCAAATCCATCAACAATCTCAAGTTTCAAAGTCACTTTGTCCAGTTTAGCAACAACTCCAGCTATCTCAATAATTTGAGCCGAGTTAGGAGATAAACCGCTAGTCTCAGTGTCTAAAAATAATAAATACATTAGCCCAATTTCATGGCAGACAAAAACCCACTTGTCAAATTTTTAGAATCCATATAGACTCGCCTTATGTCTGAAAAAACCAAATTAAACAAGAAAGCAAATAATTTTTCAATAAGTTTACTCATTATTGGTCTAATTATTGCCTTAGCTGGTGTTGGTTATTTTGCTTATGATCAATACACCAAGAATGAAAGCCTCCAAGTACAATTAAGTGATCCAGAGGCTCAAGCTAATATAGAACAAGAGCAAGCAACTGAAATAATTAACAAACTCAAGAAAATTCTTTTAGTAGATGAATCCCAAGGTGATCCTGCTGTAGCTTCTGTTACCGACAGTGAAAAACTCAAAGAAGCTCAGCCAGAGTTCTATAAAGATGTTCAAAATGGTGACTATTTGGTAATTTATCCATCAAGAGCAATTATCTTTCGGCAAGCAGAGAATAAAATCATCAACATTGCTCCAATAATTAGACCACCAGAAGGGTTACAAAATTCTAGTGATCAATCATCTGATAATCAAGAAGAGCAAACATCTCAAACCACAATAGAAGACTCTCAATCTCAAAATCCCCAAACCAATCCGGTTGAAACAAATCCAACTGATTCCAATCTTAATCAATAAATCAAAAAAAACTATTCAAAACTAATACCCCGCACGAAGCGGGGTATTAGTTTTGAATTTGTATTCAATTAAATTATGAAACCTCCAAATTAAATACCGTAAAGGTACCACTCAGAAGGATCAACGAACATTTGAACTTTGTTAGTTGGGCAAGCACTTGAATAACTATTTATCCACGCTGCTTTAATACCCCAGTAACTTACATACCATCCAAGAGCAGTATTCTGTGGCATATCAGTAGAAAATACTGATTGATATCTTCCAGGTAAGAATGCACTTGGTTGTCCTTGATTAGCAACAGACTGATCAGGATTGTATGATGAGTTATTATGACCTACATTGAAATAGTTATTTGGTCCCCCTGCTTCAATTCCAGGTTGGATAACATTATCAATGGTTTCTGCATTTCTATTCCAATAACCCCAAACACCCCTCCACATTCCAGTAGGGTCAGGTACTCCATCTCCAGTAATATCAGGTTGCAAAAGTACAATTTTGCATTCTGGGATTGGGTTCAAAGGTCTTCCAATCGCTGAAGCTTTTGGACTAAGCAGTGATAACATTGCAAAAAGTCCAATAACTAATAGCGACAACACCGGAACAGTTTTTCTTAATGTCATATTTATTATTATATTTAATTTGATTAGTTGTAAACAACTCCAATATTCTACATATTCTTTTGGAGTAGTCTATAGGGTACTTTTTTAATTTTTCTAGTCAAAGAAATACTAAATTATATGACTAACAGGTTACAAAATAAAAAATCACTTATACTAAATTAGTTAATTAAGAATTTATTATCACCAGTCCATATTCACTTTGCCATAATTTATCCTAAGTTCCGCAAAAATTTGCAAACAATTATTAACTAGTGTATACTAACAATCATTAGGACAAAAAAGTTCCAACAAAAACAAAAAATTTCAGATAAATGCCCACTAAAAACCTTTTAGCAAAGCTAATTGCAATTCTTAACATACCGTTAATTGGATTTTTTACAGCATTAATAGTTTTTAGTTTTTTCTTTTATTCACCAAATGTTCAAGTGAGAGGAGATATTCGTGGGGTTAATGAACCCGATTATAATTCTACTCAAACAATTAGATTAAGGTTTTTTGAAGATTCTTACGAAGGAGAACCCCTGGGTTTTGCAGATTATAATGATGTTAATATTCAAAACGGCAAGTTTGAATTCCAAATTCCTTTGGATTCTATTCCAGAAAATTCTTATATGGAAGCTTGTGTTATCATCAACGAAATACAAGATGATTCTAATTGTTCAGAGCAAAATCTAATTAATCCTACTTCTTGCCAAAGGGAATACGTTGGTGATTTGAATATCTTAGATTATTTCCAAAACATTGACTTGAGCAATTTTGACCTTTCTTGTGCTTCAGCTATCAGTCCAACAAATCATATTCCAGGTAACTGGTTTGATGATTCAAAACTAGCAACTAATGAAGACTATGCTAACTTATTGGCAGCTATTCAAGCTGGTTCAGTTCCTCAACAAATTATTAACCAAATTACTAATTCCCAAAATAACAATACTCCTAATCTGATATTTGAAGATGGGTTTTTGAGTATCGAAGGTGGAAATTCTGTCAACCTCAATGGACTTAGCCCAACTACCAATATTACCAACCAGACATTTGTTGACCAAAGTACCAATGAAGAAGGGCCTACAAATATTTCTTTGGATGGCAATGTTCTTGTAATTGACGAGGGGGATGATATTGATTTATCCAATCTTTTTCTTTCAGTAGGTACTGATAATATTACCAATAATTCTATTCTCAGTGAAGATTTAGCAGATGGAGTAATCACTCCACAAAAAATTGCTGATTGTACAGCTGACGGAAATATTTTGAAGTTTTACCAAATTGACCCAGATGGAGTAGGGCCTCTCATTGTTGGATGGAATTGTGATATTGATAGTGGGACAATTTCAGAAGTTGATGGAATTATAGGTAACGAAGTGCTCAACAGCACTAGTGGAGAAGGTCTAGTAAGAGCAGGAACTGGAACCAACGCTGATCCATATACTCTTGGGATTGCTAACGGTGGAGTAACTCTACTAAAACTAGCATCAGATTCTGTTAACTCATCCAAAATTGTAGACGGAAGTATTGCTAATAGTGATCTAGCAGCCAACTCAGTTAATTCAACTAATATTATTGATGATTCCATAACCAGTAATGATATTTTGGATAATACAATAACTACCAATGATATTAGTGATGGAAGTATTTCACTCATAGATCTTGGATCCAACTCGGTTGATTCTAGCAAAATTGTAGATGGCAGTGTTAGCACTAATGATATTGCTAATTGTGCAGTAAATAATCAAATTTTAAAATATTATATTACAGACCCAGATGGAGTAGGGCCTCTCATTGTTGGATGGAACTGTGATATAGATGTCACAGGTTTGAGCTCAGAAGCCGATGGAATTATAGGTAACGAAGTAACTAACGGAACTTTCGGAGGTGGTCTTTATCTAAGTGGTGCTGGTACTACAGTGGATCCATACACCTTAGGTATTAGAGATGATTGTGCTAATGGAGAATTGCTCAAATACAATGGTTCAGAGTGGCAATGTGATCTTGATATTGATACAGATCAACAAGTATTAGCATACAACAATATTAGTGGATTGTTAACTATCTCTGATGGAAATGATATTGATCTGACATCATCTTTTGATATTACAGATGGTCTCAATTCTAGAAGTATCAACACTCCAGGTGGATCAGTATTGTTCACAGCTGGTGACGCTTTGGTAAGCACAGTGAGTCCTTCTAGTGATGAAATTTCTTACAACCTAAAATCTTGTTCCAATGATAATATTCTAAAGTATTTTGCCACTGATCCAGATGGTGCTGGGCCTTTGGTAGCAGGTTGGAATTGTACAACCGATAACGGAATAGTTTCAGAAGTTGATGGAGTAATAGGTAACGAAGTGCTCAACAGCACTAGTGGAGAAGGTTTGGTAAGAGCAGGAACTGGAACCAATGTTGATCCATATACTCTTGGAATTGCTAACGGTGGAGTAACTCTAATAAAACTAGCATCTGATTCTGTTGACTCATCCAAAATCGTTGACGGAAGTATTGCTAATAGTGATCTAGCAGCCAACTCAGTTAACTCAGGTAATATTGTAGACGGAAGTATTAACAACTCTGATCTAGCAGCCAACTCAGTTAATTCAACTAATATTATTGATGATTCCATAACTAGTAATGATATTTTGGATAATACAATAACCACCAACGATATTGGTGATGGAAGTATTTCACTCATAGATCTTGGATCCAACTCGGTTGATTCTAGCAAAATTGTAGATGGTAGTGTCAGTACTAATGATATTGGCAATCAACAAGTAACCTTTGCAAAACTAGCTAATTGTATTAACAGCAATGAGATTCTCAAATTTAATGGTTCTATATGGGCTTGTGCAAACGACAACAACACGGCTTATACAGCAGGTGATGGGCTTGACCTTAGTGGATCAGTATTTAGTGTAGATTCACCAACATGTTCTACTCAACAAAAATTAATCTGGACTGGGACAACTTTCAGTTGTGAAAACACCTTGGAGTATTATTCAGAAAGTACAGTGACTCCCTTAACTGCACCTTCATCAACCGGTACAAGATCCATAGCGATAGGTGATGGAGCAGAAGCTAACGGTAATGATTCAATTACAATTGGCAATAGTTCTATAGTCGATGGATGGGAATCATATGCTTTTGGAGATGAAAATCTAGTTAACTCAAATAACTCTTATGCTGTTGGAGCTGAAAATGCTATTGATGGGGCTAATTCCTACTTATTTGGAAAGTTCAACTATACAGATAGTTTGGATAACTATTTACTTGGAAAAGATAATATTTCAATCAATTCAAATGGAGTATTTATCCTCGGTGATACAAATTCTGCAACCGATGTAACAGGAGCTTATGTTATTGGAAGCAATAACTCACTTGGGACTACCGCAGGAGCACACATTTTTGGTTCTAATATTCTAAACTCACTACCCAACAGTATTCAACTAGGTAATTCTGACGCAACCAAACTTGTCGTCGAACAAACTGGAGATATTCAATTCTATGGAGCACTAAAACCCAACGATCTACCTGGCACAGCTGGGCAAGTATTAGTTTCTCAAGGAGCTTCCACAATACCTATCTGGGACGATGTATCCAATATTTATACCGAAACTGACGGAGTCATTGGTAATGAAATCCTCAATGTAGGCTCAACTACAGGACTATTAAGAGCAGGTACTGGAACAGCTGGTGATCCATATACAGTTGATATCAAAAACTGTGCCAACAACGAAATCCTCAAATACAACACAAGCTCTTCTACTTGGGATTGTGCAGCAGATAGTGGAGTAGGCTCAGAAACTGACGGAATCATTGGTAATGAAATCCTCAATGTAGGCTCAACTACAGGACTATTAAGAGCAGGTACTGGAACAACTAGTGATCCATATACAGTTGATATCAAAAACTGTGCCAACAACGAAATCCTCAAATACAACACTTCAACTTCTGCTTGGGACTGTTCCACAGATAATGGTGTAGGTACTGAAACTGACGGAGTAATTGGTAATGAAGTCCTAAATAGTACGGTCTCAGGTGGTCTTATTAGAGCAGGTACTGGAACAACTGGTGATCCATATACTCTCGGAATTGACACAGCTGGGGTAACTAATACAATGTTAGCAAATAATTCTGTAGCTACAGGTAATATTATTGATAACACAATTTTACTAGCAGATCTAGCTTCTAACTCTGTTGACTCATCCAAAATCGTTGATGGAAGTATAGCTAACGCCGACTTGGGATTTGCATCTGTTACTAGTGCAAAAATCCAAGACCTTACAATAGGTTCTGCTGATATTGCCAATCAAGCTATCACTAGAGAAAAATTACAAAATTGTAGTAGCTCTAACCAAATTTTGGTTTATTATGCCACTGATCCAGATGGTGCTGGCCCTTTGGAAGCTGGATGGAATTGTGATACTAATAATGCAATAACTAGTGAAGTTGATGGTATTATTGGTAACGAAATTACTAATGTTGGTTCAACATCTGCCCTTGTACGAACAGGAACAGGAACTTCAGGTAATCCATACATTGTCGATGTCAAAGCTTGTGCCAACAATGAAATCCTCAAATATAACACTACTTCTTCAACTTGGACTTGTTCTTCTGACAACAATACAGCTTACACAGCAGGTGATGGGTTGTCTTTAATTGCAAATGAATTCTCAATTAACTCACCAACTTGTGCTGGAACCAACAAACTTCAATGGAATGGAACAGCTTTCTTATGTACAGCTGATGTTGATACAACCAACTTCAACATTGCTGCTAATGGTGGGGCGGGACAAAATATTAGCAACGGAGGAACTGTCAACTTTGTTGATGGAACTGGAACTACCGCAACTAGAACAGGTAATGACATTAGTTTTGGGCTTACTAGTACTGGTGTAACTCCTGGAACCTATAATAATGTGACCACCAATGCTCAAGGTAGAATTACTTCAGCGAGTAACGTAGCTTATCTTACTACTGAAACTGATGGAGTCATTGGTAATGAAGTTCTCAATGCCACTAGTGGAGAAGGCCTTATTAGAGCTGGCACAGGTACCAATCCAGATCCATATACTCTTGGTATAGCTAACAGTGGAGTTACCCTCAACAAACTAGCCACAGATTCTGTCAACTCATCCAAAATCGTTGATGGCTCAGTATCACTAGCTGATCTTGGATCCAATTCAGTTGACTCATCCAAAATTCTCAATGGATCAGTTTCTCGAGTAGATATGGCCAATTGTACTACTCAAGATCAAATCTTAAAATACTATGTAACTGATCCAGATGGTGCTGGCCCAATAGTTGTTGGATGGAATTGTGTACTTGACGGTTCAACTGATGCTTGGTCTTTGTTAGGTAACAGTGGAACTAATCCAAGTGTTAACTTTATTGGTACAACTGATAACCAGGATTTGGTCTTTCGAACCAACAACGCCGAAGTTGCTAGATATGACAATGCTGGTAACTTCCTTCTAGGAACTACATCTAATCCATTAGGTGCCAAAGCTATAATTAATAGTCCTGGAAATAATACTGGTCTTGATATCAAAGGTAATATAGACAATTATTTTCAACTCAATGTTCAAAACCTCAATAACGGATCTTCAGCTTCTTCTGATCTTGTCGCCACAGCCAATAATGGAACAGGTAGTAGCTATTATGTCAATGTTGGAATTAATGGAGATGGTGGTGCGACTCAACCATTTACAGGTCCAAATGAAGCTTATTTGTATTCTAGTGACACAAGTTTGAATATTGGAGCATTTGGAACAGGATCCGAATTAAAATTTTATACAACTAGCACTTTATCATCACCAATTCAAAGAGCTATAATTGACGCCTCTGGAAACTTTGGAATTGGTACATCAGCTCCAACCACAGCACTTGATGTCAATGGAGCCTTAAGAGTCAGGTCAATTAGCACTACAGCTGATAACCAAGTTCTTGTTGTTGATGCTAGTGGTAATGTCAACAAAAGAGCTTTCCCAACAGCTGGCACAGGTTTGCAGTTTGTATCAGACGCTTTTTCTCTTACCAACACTGGTGTAACTCCTGGAAATTATAACAATGTGACCACAGACGCTCAAGGTAGAATTACTTCTGCTAGTAATTTAACTTATCTCACTACTGAAACTGACGGAGTTATCGGCAACGAGGTCTTTGATGTTACTGTGGATGGTTCAATTACCAGAACAGGAACCAAAGCTGCTGGATATGCTTTGTCGGCTGTCCTTGGAACATCTATTGATACAACTGAAATAGTAGATGGAACAGTTACTCTTGCTGATCTGGCATCTAACAGTGTTAATTCAAGTAAAATCGTTGATGGCTCAGTAGCTCTAATAGACCTTGGATCTGATTCAGTAAACTCCTCAAAGATCGTCAATGGTTCTGTTGATAGAGTAGATATGACTAACTGTGCAAGCAATAGTCAAATCCTAAAATATTATACAACAGATCCAGATGGAGCAGGACCGTTAACAGTTGGCTGGAATTGTGACGCTGATGCAACTGGACTTACTTTTGAGGTAGATGGAGTTATCGGCAACGAGGTCTTTGACCTCACAGTAGGAAACGGCTTAACTAGAACAGGCACCAAAGCCGCTGGCTACACTGTCAATCTTGATGCAACAACTTTAGGAACAACAGCCACCACATCTTCTAACTCAGGTCTTGAAGTTACTTCTGATGGACTTAGACTAATCGGAGGATGTACTAGCAACCAAGTCCTCAAATGGAATGGAACCGCTTGGGCTTGTAACGCTGATAACAATACTGGAGTAACAACAATTGGAACTCCAACAGGAAGTAATGCCAATGGTGGTGTTATCACAGGAAACACTCTCAATCTTAGTTTTGCTGATACCACCAACCCAGGAATAGTTTCAACAGGAACGCAGACATTTGCAGGTAATAAAACTCTCAATAACAATCTTAATGTTAACGGCAATAGTACTTTGGGAGATTCCAACACGGATACCACCACAGTTACAAATTTTGTAAATTCAGGCTCCACTCTTAACACCGCAACTGTAATTACCAATAGACCGACAGGTGGAAGTGTAGGTACTGCACCTACAACAGTAGATATTTCTACTAATTTGAATATCAATCAGACAACAGCCAATCAAACCCTTACTTTGCCAAATCCAACAAATACGGCTAACGGTAGAATACTATATGTAAGTAATACTGGATCAGCTGGATTTAGGATGTTAGGGCAAAGAGTTGAGAGTGGCCAAACTAGGCAAGCAATATGGTCAAGTGGATCTTGGAGATGGGTTGGTGATCAAGTTGCACAAAATAGTCTAGTAACTTACAAACTAGCCAATCAGACAAATAGTTCAACCACTTTAGCTAATGATAATGAGTTTACCTTTCAAGTTGGAGCCAATGAAACTTGGTTTGTTAATTTGAATTTTACTGCCGCTGGAACTGGAACTGGTGGATTAAAATTTGCAGCCCAAACTCCTACTGTTTCAAGCTGTTCTTTGACTATGACAGAAGCTTATTTTGGTGTAACAGCAAATACTACTGTATGTGGTGCTACGCCAACACCAGCAATAATTACCACATGGCCTCCTACTAGCAATCGTATTTCAGTTAATGCCAACTTTACCACAACAGCTGCTGGCACAGTTACATTCCAGTGGGCTCCAAACACAGCTACTGCTAGAACTTTGAACAAAGATGGTTACATGCAAGCCTTCAAACTTTCAGGTGCTGACTATGCTGAGCTTTACTACGCCAAGGATGGTTCTTCTGCTGGAGATATAGTCGAGCTTAATGGAGAAGGTCAAAGTCAAATATCCCAATCAAATCAAGCCAGAAGAAATAATATAATTGGAGTTGTCTCAACCAAACCAGGTCAGGTTATTGGAGAAAATGATGGTCAGGGTTCTGGCTTACCAATTGCCTTGAGTGGTCGTGTTCCTGTCAAAGTAACAACCAAAAACAATGGTCCAATAAAAGCTGGTGATCCAATTACAGTTTCAGATATAGACGGTGTTGGAGAAAGAGCTATGACCTCTGGAAGAATTATAGGAAAAGCCCTAACTGATTTTGATGGGGAAGATGGAACAGTTGTTGTTTTCATTGAGACAGGATTCTGGCAAGCTCCCGTACAGATCGATCTAAGCTCAATCTTTGGCAAAAAAGATGCAATAAAGATTGTTGGTGGTGTTTCTCAAGAAATTACTCAAGAAGTAGCTGACCTCGGTCTAGATAACATTATTGATGAGGCAAAGAGCTATGATTCATTTGGGCAAGAAGCTGTTGATGAGATTCTAAGTGGATTCAAACTACAACAAGATCAAATCAATGAGCTAAGAAATGACTTTGATGAATTCTCAAAAGACAATTCAAATGTGACAACTCAATCTGATAATGAAACCACACTGGATGTCCCAGAAATCGGAATCAAACTCCACACAGGAGGAGAAATCGTAGATTCTTTAGATTTGCTCAACAGCATCCAACCAGTGCAATACAAAGACGAAGATGGCAGTAACAAGTTTGGCTTCTCAAAACTCGGATTATTAGGCGATGAAGAATCAGTTGACTTTGAGCAAATCACTTCATCCTAGTCAAAACCGTTCAAGATCAGCAAAAACAAATCGATGAAATTCTTGAAGGTAATCAAGATGTAGAACTAGAATCAACAAATACCGGACTCAACATAGAGCTAGAAAGCTTTAAAGATTCTTTCCTAGCCAAGTTAGATAAAATCAACCTCAAAAATGATGAACAAGACAACAGAATTAACCAGCTTCAAGCCAAGATCGAAGAACTAACCAAATCCCTTGAAGCAACCAAACTTAACTCAGCTGAATAAAAATCACCCAAATTCACAAAACCGTTGACTACTATCAGCGGTTCTTTGTTTCAAATATTAGACCTCTTTTCTAATTAAAATCTTTTTATTCTTTTCATATATTTTCCAAAATTGACATTAATATTGGTTTTGATAATTATTTTTCAAGTATGAAATCTGGTATAATAAAATTATTAATTTTTTTAGTAGTTCTTTTTCCTTTTGCCTATTTTGGATTTTCGATCTATCAAGATGTTTTACAATTGATCCAAGCTCACCCAAAGGTGAGTACTCAATCGAGGTTGAAAGCGGTCAAAGTATTGCTGATCTTGCAATACAATTACAAAAAGATGATGTGGTTAGAAATTCATCCTACTTTGAAACATTAGCAAGGATCAATGAAGCAAAACCACTTCAAGTTGGAACTTACAGACTAAATCTCCCAGCCAAACCAAGTGATATAATAACTCAGCTCAATGATGAGACTTCCAGAATAGAAGCCCAAATTGCAGCAATAGCCAAAACCCCAACTGTCAATGTCACTCTCAAAGAAGGCTGGACTTTGGATGAAATGTTCGATGAGTTAGTCGACAACGAAGTAGCAACTAGAGAAGAGTTAGAAAAATTCGCCCAAAATCCTGACAATTTTTCCAGAGAATCTTTTGAGTTCCTCCCGCAGCCACTTGATTGTGAATATGGTAATCTAAGCAATTGTGCCAAATATTATCCAGAAGGTTATCTTTATCCTGATACTTATAGTTTTTTTGTACCATCAACACCAGCTGATATATTTACCAAGATGTTGGCAAACTTCAATACCAAAGTCTGGCAAAAAATTGATGCTACCCCTGGTTCAGATTTTCATAACCAAATCATTTTAGCATCTGTGGTGGACAGAGAGTCAGGCAGAACTAGAGGAATCACAGCCCAAACCGCTCCTCTTGTCAACGAGGAAAGAAGTATAATTGCCAGTGTCCTATTCAACAGATTAGAGCAGGGGATAAGATGGCAAACCAATCCAACAGTTGATTATGGAACAGGTTTTCAAATATGTGAGCAAACTGTCGAGATTGATGGATGCAAATTCTTAGATGACCCAGTTTTTGATACACTTTATAATACTTACCAAGTTACTGGTTATCCAATTGGTCCAGTTACTAGTCCCTCAGTTGATAATATTCAAGCTGCTCTTAACCCTGCTCAAACTGATTATCTATTCTTTGTAGCAGATGATACAGGAAAAATTATTTTGCAAAAACTGATTCTGATCATCTTCAAAACATTAAAACCGTCAAAACGGTCAATGCCTCTTTATAAGTCAAAAAAATACACTACCTAGTATAAGTAATGTATTAGTTGATTTTTGCAAATAAATTAGGCTTGTTAATGAATTCGATTAAACAATTCCATCACAAACTCTAACATTTGTTGTAAGCAATTTCAGCTTTGAGTTGAGAAAATAATGTAGGATTAGTCTTGAATGAATGAATAATACTATTTCTAACTTTGGAAGCTGTAGCAGTATTAAGTGTGATTACAGATTCATTCCCAAACAAACTCTTTATTTCAATTTCTTGATCATAAAAATAACCATCAATTAATCTAGATAATTTTAATCTTGAATCTGGCAAAAACTCCAAAATTTTACATTTCTCTATCCTAATTTGGTTAAAATTTGTATCTACTATTACCTCATAAAATTCGACAAAACCATTTTTGAGCATTAAGCTTCGCAAAATAGTCGTAAATTCAATAGGGTTAGCCATAACAAAAGGATCAGAGCAAAACATTGATTAATTCCTCATAATAATTCCTGAATAGAGAACAATATAGCACAATGTTATAGTTAAGTCAAGCTGTATAAATTGTTTTTTTATTCAAAATTATCACTTGACAATTTGTAAACTTATTTGTATTATACAACTTGTAATTTTTGTTATGAGCATCACTTTAATTATTTTTGTAGGAATTTTGGTAGCATTAGCTATCCTAGCAATCTCAACTTATAACACCCTTATTGATCTCAAAAATAAGGTCAAAGAGGCAACTAGTGATATAGACGTTCAGCTCAAAAGAAGACACGACCTTATTCCTAATCTTGTTGAGACAGTAAAAGGATCTAAGAATTTTGAACAAGAAACACTTGAAAAAGTAATTCAAGCTCGTAATCAAGCAGTCAGTATAACTGGTATGTCAGAAGAAAAAGTAGCAGCTGAGAATCAGCTCACTGGAGCTTTGAGACAGCTGTTTGCACTTTCAGAAAGTTATCCCGATCTCAAATCTAATCAAAACTTTTTAGCTCTACAAGAAGAGTTGACAAATACTGAAGACCGTATTCTTGCTTCTCGTAGATTCTATAACCAAGTCGTTCAAGATTACAATACCACACAAGACCAGTTTCCAGCTATCATATTCAAGGGGTTAGCTGGTGCTAAACATGAACCATTCTTCGAATTGGAGAACCCAAATGAAGAAAGAAAAAATCCCGAAGTAAAGTTTTAATAGAACATATAATATGGCTAAAATTAATGTAAAAGGAAAAGAGAAAATTATTACAAAGGCTCAGATTCACAAGACTGACACAGCTTCACCAGAAGCTCAAATTGCTTTACTTACAGAGAGTATCAATCAACTTACTGGCCACCTTCAAGTTAATCCTAAAGATTTTTCTTCAAGAAGAGGTTTACTCAAAAAAGTTGGTAAAAGAAAATCTCTACTTCGTTATTTATCTTCAGTTAGTCCAGCAAGATACAGAAAAGTTGTTACTGCTAATCATCTCAAAGGTTAGTCTTTTCAGTCTATTTATTGCTGATTTTTTTTATCAAATCAATCATTAAAATATGTTCTTTTGTTGATTGGTTAATAATAGATTTGTTCACTAATTCTTCTATGCCCCATAGATTAATTACAAATAGTTTTTGATTGTTAGGACGTATTCTAATTACTCTATCCAAAACAAATCTCAAAGATCTAATAGTATTTCCAGGTGTTTTGGCTCTTTTCCATGGCTCCATCTGGGCTTCACCAATTCCAATCAAAAATTTATTAGAGTCAGCTTCTTTTTTTATCTCTCTTATAGTTTTCTTATTGTATCTAACCCAATCATCATACAAAAAAGCAAAAGGATCATTGTAGTTTTTATCAAAAATATAATAATAATTACAATTAATAATTATCCCCTTAGGGTTAAGCTTATAGGAATTAGACAAATTTAATATATTAATATAGTTACGAGAGCCTGAAGAACTAAAAGAAATCAGATTATTAGAAAACTTTTTGCGAATTGTTCTATAACAGATATTCAAATATCCATCACTAAAGATCCATTGGTATTTACCAAAAGGATTATAACATTCATTCTCAATCTCAAAAATATGTTTATTTAATTGAGTTTTGGGAATCTCTTTTTTTAAAAGATTAACTATAGAATCAAGATAATCAAATGCAAATTGGCTTAGATCTTCTTTGGTATTTATGGTACATCCATGTGCTGGACATTTACAAGTGTCCAAGATCCATTTGGGTATAAAATACTCAGGCCATCTTGGGGATTTAATCGGGCCAAGACTAAAAGTAATATTTACACTTTTTGAATAAAGATAATCAAGATATTGCCGATAATATTCAAGGGTAGGTAAGCTTTTGTTTGGTTGAGTCCTATCCCATCTAATACCAATTCTAATATATTGCATTCCAAAATCCTCAACAATTGTTCTAAGAATTAACATATTAGTCTCTTGATTATCAAAATACTCAGGGACAAATGTAGCACCAATCTTAGCTTGGCTAACACTACTTACCCTCAAAAAATAATCATTATTCAAACAGCTCAAAAGCTTTGATTTCAAAGCAAAAATAGATTCTACAATATCAATACTCATACTCAAATAATCAATTCAAAATATAGGAATGTCAATTCTCTAGGTTTGAGTTGGTATTAATAAAATACCCTTGAAAATAACTCAAAAGTATGCTATAAAGTAATTAATAAAATCTTGTCTATATGAAAAAAACTATCACTTTTATCTTTCCAATGTACAATGAAGCTCAAAATATTGCTCCACTTTGGAAAGAATTACAATCCATTCAAAAAAAAATCAGTAACTACAAAGCGGAGTTTATATTTGTAAATGATTTTAGCAAAGATAATACCTTGAAGCTGCTTCAAAGTCTTGCCAAAAAAGAGCCTACAATCAAAGTGTTGTCATTTTCTCGTAATTATGGACATCAACTAGCTGTAACTGCTGGACAAGATTTAGCAACTGGTGATGCTGTAGTAATTATGGACTCAGATCTTCAGGATCCACCAGAGGTTTCCCTTGATCTCATTCAAAAATGGGAGGAAGGATATGATGTAGTCTATGCCAAAAGACGCAAATACAAAACCAACTTCATCAAAGAAAAAAGTGCATGGTTGTTTTATAGAATTCTATGCAAGATAAGTAGTGTCAACATTCCAGTAGATACTGGAGACTTTAGACTACTTAGTAAAAGGGTCAATGATGAAATGAAAAAATACAAAGAGAATTCAAGATTTTTGAGAGGAATTTCGTCCTTGGTAGGTTTCAAACAAACTGCTGTACTGTTTGATCGCAAAGATAGACTCAATGGAAATACTGGATATACTTTTCTCAAATCACTCAAATTAGCAATCGATGGAATTACAGGATTCTCAGTTGCTCCTATTAGATTAATTAGCTTGCTTGGAGCAGTTTTTGCATTCTTAAGTTTTGTTATTGGCTTCAGTTATGTAATCATTAGTATACTTACAGGGGCAAATATTTCTGGTTGGGCCTCAACAATAACTGCAATTTATTTTTTAGGAGGTATTCAGCTTCTCATGCTTGGAATTCTAGGAGAGTATATTGGTAGAATATTTATAGAATCACTCAATCGACCATTGTATACAATAGATTATGAAGAAAGTAGATTAAAATAATTATTTATGAACGAAGACAAATTAATAAAGATTATCAACAATTTATCCTACACAGATTTTGTAGGTGAAATCAATCAATGGAATACATTACCAGGAAGTTACATTACACTAAACAAGTGGATAAACTTCTCAAACCTAAACTCAAATTCTAGGTACCTAGATGTAGCATGTACTACTGGAATTAAATCAAGAACGATTAGTGAATTAACAGGGTGTAAAGCTTTAGGAGTTGATATTTCAAAAAAATCAATACAATCCGCAATTTTTAACAAAGAAATGTATACTCCAGAAGCTGATGTTGAATATCATAATATTGATGCAACAAAATTCCATCCAAAAGAAAAGTTTTCTCATATTTCATTTGGAGCATCACTTAGATTCTTTGATAATCCAAAGAAAATGTTAGAGCATTCTTTAAAGGACTTACTATCTACTAATGGTTTTTACTGGCTTCGGAATTTTATGTGACAAAGTCAATTCCAAAATCTATTTGTGAAGATTTCTATAAAATTTTTGACATTTACCCAACAAATTCTAGTTATAAAGAAGTTATGAAAATATATAATGGTTTAGAAATGTATTATGAAGACAAAAATAAACCAGTCCCTGAAACTAATGAAGAATTATTTCATTACTGTAACTCAACGATAAGCAAGTATTTTAATGAAAAAGGAATCTCATTAAAATATAAAGACTCTTTGCAGCCTGTAGTAATAGATTAATGTGTATAAAACAAATGTCCAATGTTCTTAGGGAATATCAGGAATATAATGTTCTTGTTTTAAAATACAACCAAAAAGTTTATCCAAATAGGTACACAGAAATTTTTTAAAATATGATCTTAACTGGTAATAAAATTCTCCAAGAAGTACAAAATGGTAATATTAAAATCTATCCGTTTAGTGAAGATAATATTAATCCAAATAGTTACAATTACAGACTTGGTGAAACTATTCTTGAATATTATAAAGACTCCTGGATAAAACAAATAATCCCTGATGATGGTTTTATTTTGAAGAAGAATAAAATGTATTTAGCTTCCACTTATGAAAAGCTAGGGAGTCAAAAATATGCAATGAGGTTAATTGGAAGGTCGTCAGTTGGTAGACTCGGATTATTCTTACAAGTATCAGCTGATTTGGGGCATACAAAATCTTCCCACTCCTGGACACTCGAATTAGTAGCCTGTAATGATATAAAAGTTTATAAGTACATGAAAATTGGACAAATTAGCTTTTGGAGAAATATAGGAGAAGTAGAAGAATACAAATCTCATTTTAATAAATATAATAAACCACAATTTAATAATAAAATCCACCCTTTATGATCTTAACAGGAAACCAAATAAAAAAAGAAGTTGAATCAAATAAAATTTCAATAGTGCCATTTAATGAAAATAATTTAAGCACCAACTCATATGATTTAACACTAGGAAACCATTTTATCAAATATAAAGAAAAAACAATAGATCCTAAAAGAGAAAATTCCTATGAAGCGTTGGTTGTAAATGATGGTAAGTTTTTGAAACTAGATGCTGGTGATTTTTATCTAGCATCTTCAAGAGAAGTTGTTGGTAGTAATTATTTTGTACCTCTAATTCATGCTAAGTCAGGGATTGCTAGACTTGGTTTGTTTGTACATGTTACTGCTGATTTGATTGACATAGGATCTAGAGGAAACATAACCTTTCAGCTTTATGCAACTCTACCCTGTAAAATATATGTTGGCCAAAAAATTGCACAAGTAACTTTTTGGAAACCATATGGAGACATTAAGCTATATAATGGCAAATACCAAGGCAGTTCTGGACCAAAAGCTTCACAAATTTATAAAGATTTTCAATAATTTTTTAAATATGAACATATTCGTAACAAGCTTATCTGATCCAGCAAATTTATCAAAAAAAAGAATTGATTTAGGTATTCAAAGATTGAATAACCTTGGGTTTAATGTAGAGTTTGCAATGGGATATGATAAGCCAAATCTCTCATTTGAAGACAAGCTAAACCAAATTGATGAAGCTATGAGTAATCAATATATTGATATAATCATGCAGTTTTGGGGTGGTTTAAATACAAACTCCTTATTAGATAAAATTAATTTTGAACAACTAAATGACTCAAAAAAGATTTTTATAGGGTATTCAGATTCATCAGCTCTGTTAAATGCTCTGTTCAATAAAACAAAACTGAGGCTAATCTATGGGCCTGCATTTGTATCTTTTACACATCAAAATTATGATAGTGAGAATAACACTTTATTTAAAATCTTAGAAAATAAAGAAAAAGATATTAAAATAAAGTTACCTAATAACATAACTACCAACTCATTAGAACCAAATAATAAAAAGTTAGTAATTAACCAAAAATTAAAATACTATAAGAAGGTTGATAATCTAATTGGTGAAGTTTTAGCAACTAATTTAGAAACTTATTCTATTTTAGTAGGTACTGAATACCAGCTTAATATTAAAAATAAAATAATTTTTCTTGAATCAGCTGAAGAGTCCGATAAAAAATGGCTAGAAAGGTATCTTGTTCAATTCATGCATATTTGCAAAAACCAAAAACCAAAAGGGCTAATATTTAGCAAGTTTACTGACTATTCCAAAATAACTAATCAAGACCTTGTGAATATTCTAGATAGACTAGATTTTGATAAATTGAACATCCCGATTGCATATAATGGAGATTTTGGACATACCCATCCCATAGTACCAATTGAGCTAGGTAGAGAATACTTGATATGCAATAAAAATTAATAGCTTTATGAAAGAGAAATTAGATTTTAATAAAAAATTTGAAAAAACCAAGCAAACAAAGCTCAAACAAGAGTTTTTTAGTATCTTCATCAAGAAAGGGTACAAAATTCAAAAGCCTGTTACTTTAAATAATAATAAAGACAAAACTGTGGCATTTACTGGTGCTACTATCAATGCATATAAAGACATTCTAAAAAATTCCACACTATCTAACACCTTATGCAGTCAAGAGTGTATTAGGCTTCATAATCTATATAATCTTGATAATAATCCTGAATACCTGAGTAATTTTAACATGTTGGCTATTACAATCAAACCAGATACCAGCGAGCTTATAGATTCCATTAAGCTGTTTAAATATTATTTAATCTCAAATTTTAACTCCAAGCTTCTTTATTTTAAGCAAGGAAAAAATAATGTAATCAATCACATTCTGATTGAGAATGATTTTACACCACTTTATCAAAACTATAATTATCAATGGAAATATGGCATAGATGGTTTGAAAGGAATAGGGGTAGGTCTGTGCGATGACTCTGGAAATGAGTACGGAAACATAGTAGCGATATATAGAAATAATGAATTGATTGGTTATGAAGCAGGTTTTGGATTGGAAACAACCTTAGCTAGAATGAACAATAACACTCCATTTGATAATTCTATCAAATTAAAAGAATTAAAACAAAAATATGATAAAGCTTCAACAATCAAATTAGATTTACTAAATTTACAAAAAAGATTAGAAGAGCTAGGAATTGGAACTAGAGATAATAAATATCGTAGAAAAAGAATTTTACAAAAATTAAATAAAAGCCTCTCTGAACTTATCTAGATAGACTAGTATGGCATTTAAACATTTAAATTGTCTTTGACATAAAATTAATAAAACAATAATATTAACCAATGCTAACGGTTACATTTTCTGGGGCGGCTAGGACAGTTACAGGCTCTTTATATTTACTAGAATATACTGACAAAGATGGTTCCAAGTTCACTTTTTCGGTGGATGCTGGGTTGTTCCAAGTGGGACAAAAAGTCAACCTTTTCAAGATCAACTCAAGACTTATTTTTGATCCCAAAAAACTTGATGCGATTGTCCTGACTCACGCACACCTTGATCACTGTGGTAGGATTCCATACCTGGTTAAAGAAGGATTTGGAGGAAGGATTTACTCTACTGAGGCTACCAAAGACATCGCTGAAGTTGTTATGCTTGATGCCTCCAAACATATTGGAGAAGGTGAGATGGCTGATCTTACCACCAACACTGGTGAAATTTCTGTAGAGTCCAAAGATAATTCCAAAAATCTTTTTGAAGCTCAAAGGCTATATACTTCCTTAGATGTGGAGACCACAATGACCAGATTTCAAACCCATGAATATCACCAAAAATTCAGAATCCATCCCAATATTCAAGTGGAATTCTTTGATGCTGGTCATATTCTTGGTTCTTGTACTGTTTTGATAACTGAAGTTAGTAGCGGAAGGCAGGTAGTATTTTCTGGAGATCTCGGCAACCCTGGCAAACCAATTATTCAAGATCCTGAGATGATTAGCAAGACCGATAGGCTAACACATATTTTTACTGAGACAACATATGGTAATCGAGTTCATCCAGAGCATTCACCCAAAGAAAGACTTAAAGAAACTATCAATAATACTATAAAATCCAAAGGAAAAGTCCTAATTCCTTCATTTTCAGTAGAAAGGGCTCAAGAGGTGATTTATCTTATTGTTGAATTGATGAGAGAAGGTCAAATAAAAAATATTCCAATTTATTTGGACTCACCAATGGCAAGTAAAGTTCTGACAATTGCTCTAAATTATCCTGAATTATATGATAAAGAACTCCAAGCCAAAATAAAATCTCAGACCAACCCCCTTCGTTACAAACATTTGCAAGTTATGGATAGTGTCGCCGAAAGCAAAACCATCAACCAATTCAAAGGTTCTTGTATCATAATTGCAGGTTCTGGTATGATGACAGGTGGTAGGATCCTCAAACATTTGCAGTTTTATTTAGATCATCCTGAAAACACTGTCATTGTAGTTGGTTACCAAGCAGAAGGTACATTGGGAAGACAAATTGTGGATGGCGTGCCAGAAGTAGAAGTTGAGGGCAAAATGATAGCTGTCAAAGCCAAGTTAGAAATAATCAACGAGTTCTCAGCACACGCAGATAGCAAAATGCTCAAGAAATGGATTGGCCAAATGGTCAGTGAAAAACCTGACGTAGATCAATATCCAGTAACAGTTTTCTTGACTCATGGAGAAAAAAACGCCAGCACAGAATTTGGCAAAGAGTTGGAGCATTCACTAGGCAAAAAAGTCACAACCCATTGGCCTCGCTTTGGAGAAAAGGTAACTATGTGGCCCAAGTAGTTGCCAAACAAGTATAGATTAGCTATAATTAGAATATGCAACAAATCAAAATATTGCACATTGACCTTGAATCTGAATACAAAAGCCTTTATTTGGAAGCCTTGCCTGAAGCTAAGCATATTTTTTGTAGCAAAGAAGAATTTGAGGCAAATCTAAGTTTGTACAAAAATGTGGGTATTTTGAACCTTTTTATTCATAATTCGATAAGCAAAGAAATATTAAAAGTTTTTAAGAATCTAAAACTCATCAACACAAGATCCACAGGATATAATCATCTTGATCTTGATGCTCTAAAAAAATCCAAAACTCTTGTTTCAAATGTTCCCGAATACGGATCAGACACAGTAGCTGAACACACTTTCGCTTTGATAATGGGGCTATACAAGAATACATCCAGCTTGGAAGAACACTCTGAAAAAGGCAACTATGAAGCCAATAAAAATTTTCTAGGTAAAGATCTCAACGGCAAAACAATTGGGGTAATTGGGGGAGGGAAAATTGGTAAAAATGTTATCCAAATTGCTCAAGGATTTGATATGAAGGTTTTGGTCTATGATATTTACCAAGATGGGTTTTTGGAACAAATTCTCAATTGCAAATTTGTCAGTCTCAACTATCTTTTGGAAAATTCTGATATTATAACACTTCACACTCCTCTGAATTCCTCAACCAATCAACTTATTGATGAAGAAAGTTTGGGAAGGCTCCACAAAGGTGTAACCATTATCAACACAGCTAGAGGTGAGCTGATTAGTAATTCAATCCTGCTAAAAGGTCTGGAGCAAAACATTATCAGTGGAGTAGGTCTAGATACAATCGAAGGAGAAGTGGAGCTTATTGAAGGAGAAAAAAATCCAGAGCAAGAAAAACTACTCCATCATCCCAAGGTTATTTTTACAGGTCACAATGCTTATCATACCAAAGAAGCCATTGATAGGATTCAGCAAACATCCATCAGGAACATCAAGAGTTTTATCAACGGCAACCCAATTAATCTAGTTTAAATAAGCTCTTGACTACGTGCAAAATAATTATCTAACATCTGTTTTTCTTCTTTGGTTTCTATAGCCCAAACTTCCACAGCTGAATCATCGATTGAGATTTTTTTATCAGTATTTATTTCAATATTTTCAATCTCTATTCCCAAAAATCCAAGTCCAGCTACAACTTTCTCTCTAATATAATTACTACCAAACCCGATTCCTCCAGTAAATACCAGTACATCAACTCCATCCAAAGCAGCCAACATCGACCCAATTTCTTTAAAAATCTTATATACAAAAACATCCAGGGCTAATTTTACTTGAGGATTTTCTTGATTTTTTCAAGATCTTGCAAATCAAAACTTACACCACTGAGACCCAATAGCCCACTTTCTTGATTAAGAATATTTTCAATTTGATCTGGGTTGTAACCTTTTCTAATAAGGTACAAAACAACCGCAGCTCCAAGATCACCACAACGAGTTCCCATTATCAAGCCCTCTTCTGGGCCAAAACCCATTGTTGTATCAACACTTTTCCCATCAGCAATTGCACAAATACTACATCCTCCTCCCAAATGACAGGAAATTATTTTTTGATCTTCTCCGTATTGCTTCCTAATAAAGTCCGAAATGTAATTGTGAGAAATACCATGAAATCCATACCGCTGAATTTTCAAATCTTTTTGTAACTCCAGTGGAAGCCCATAGTATTTGGCAACTTCTTTTTTGGTGTCATGAAAAGCTGTATCAAAAACCGCATATTGAATAGTATCTGGGTATCTTCTAAAAATCTCCTCCACGACTTTGAGAGCTGGTGGATTGTGTAAGGGAGCTAGGTGATTTAATTCTTTGAGGTTGTTCAAGACATCATCAGTAATATGAGTTGGTTTTATATATTGGCCACCACCATGAACAATTCGGTGAACCACAACATCAAAGTCATTTATTTGCATTGAGTTATCCACTAACTCTTCAATCAATCTGTCCAAGATGTCGTTACTCCCAAATTCACCTTTCAAGGTTGAGACATGATTCTGGTCAAAAACTTCATATTTGAGACTAGTACTACCTGTGTTGATACATAAGATATTCATAGAATTATTTCCATTTCCAAATTTTTATTTCATCCATATCGTCACCATTCTCCTGAATATATTGACTATGTAGTCTCAATTTTTCCTCAATGAATTGAATGTTTTGTGATATGCTCTTTGAAACATCAGAATTTGATTTGCTAGCCATCAAAAGTGCTTCCATAACCACATGGAATCTTGATGTTCTGTTTGCTACTTGCATATCAAAAGAAGTGGTAGTTGTACCTTGCTCAATGTAACCAAGAACCTTGCTTCTCATCGAAATATCTTTCCCATAAAAAAGTTGGTGGATATTTTGAGGGTATCCATGATAATTAACCAGAACCGGTTTGTCGTTGGTAAACAATTCATCAAATTCAACATCAGAATCAATCACAATTTTTTCATCACCAAGTCCAAGACAAGTCAACTCATTAATATTAACATAACGAATCCTTAGGGTAGGGGCGATCTCTTTGAGAATTACAATTCCAGCCAAAGTTTCCTCAGTCTGAGTATCACCAACAGAAGCAATCACAATATCTGGATCAACTCCATCATAAGTACAAGCAAATTTCCAAACAGAAATACCTTTTTGGACGTGTTCACGAGCTTCTTTGATATCCAGCCAACAAGGAGTGTCTCTTTTGGAAGCTGTAATCAGATTGAGACTGTCTTTGCGACTAAAGCTATCCTCCAATGTGGCTAGCATAATATTACTATCAGCAGGAAAATACACACTAACAAAATCAGATTGAGTCGACAGTAAGGTTGAGATCAAGCTTGGGTTTTGATGACTAAAACCATTGTGTTCTTGAATCCAAGCTGTGGATGTTGAGATCAGGTTGAGGCTTGGAAGTCCTTGACGCCAAGGAATTGATTCTGATTTTTTCAGGAACTTTATATACTGATCAATTTGACTCACAATAATACTCAAGAAAGCCTCATAGGATACTAGCACTCCGTGTCTCCCAGTCATATTATAGCCAGTCATCCATTCCATCAATACATGTTCACTCAGTATTTCCATCACCCTTCCATCACACTCAATATTCGTATCAACTTCACGAATTGGCCAAATCATGGTTTTGCATGTAGCCTCAAAAACCTTATCCAGTTTATTAGAAGATGACTCATCAGGAGAAAACAATCTAAAATTATTTTTATTAAGATTATATAGATCTCGCAAATATTCTCCAGTTTTGACCATCGAGTTGCAAGCCTGACCTTTGTTTAATTTGTCTTCCAACTCAACCAGGTTTGGCAACAACAAACTAATTCTGTTTAGTGAGCCAAACCCATAGCTGTTTTGTCCAAGTTTTTTAGAATCAATTGGAAGAAATTCCACTATATCATTAATCAACTGTCCATTTTCTTCAAAAAAATCCCCAACCTTATACTGCTCAAGCCAGTGTTTGAGAGCCTCAAATTCTTGTTCATCAGATTTCACTTTTTGCAAAGGAATCCCATGTGATAAGCAATTATCTTCCAACTGGCTGTTATTACAAAACCGTGGGCCAGTCCACCCTTTTTTAGATCTTAGAATTATCAAAGGCCAAACAGGTTTATTCTTGGAATTATCTTCACGCCAAGATTTTTGAACTTTCCAAATATCATTAATACCTTCATCAAGCGATTTTAAAAAATCTTCGTATATTTTATCTTTTGATATATACTGATTGACAAAAATTGGCTTCCATCCAAGACCTTCAAAATACTTTTGCAATTCCTCATCACTCATTAGTGAATACAGGGTAGGGTTTGAGATTTTATATCCATTGATATGCAAAATTGGTAAAACTGCACCATCTTGAATTGGGTTGATGAATTTGTTACTCTGCCAAGAAGCTGCAAGTGGCCCAGTCTCAGCTTCACCGTCGCCTATCTGACAAAAAGCAATCAAATCTGGATTGTCCAAAACTGCACCAACTGCAGTTCCAAGAGAGTAACCTAGCTCTCCTCCTTCGTGAATATTTCCTGGATACATTGGCCCATTATGACTAGGGAATTTGTTAGGCCAGCTAAAATCATGAATCAGCCGACCAATCCCTTCTTTGTTTGGTGAGTACTCATCATAAAATTTTCCAAGAGATCCTTCCACCACAAGATTTGCCAACGTAGCTGGCGCTCCATGTCCAGAACCCACCACAAATATACTATTCAAATTGTGTTTTTTAATCATCACGTTAATCCCCCCAAACATCAAATTAAGACCAGGAACTGTTCCCCAATGCCCAAGGATTCTATCCTTAATATTCACCTTAGTAAGAGTATTTTCCAAAAAAAAATTTTGCTTAAGATATAATTGAGCTGTACCTATATAATTAGTCAATCTATGGTATTTTTGCAACCAAATAACAAAATCTTGAAGATTCGATTTTTCATCCATACTTATAGTACTAATTAGGCAACATTAAATTGTCAATTAGCTTGACAAAAAGTGGTTTTGGAGAAGTTGGAAATAAAATATAGAGGACATATTCATTATGAAGGTTTTTGGTTTTTTACAACCTAAAAACTCAGCAAAATCTTTAGGTCTTTTAGATCTAAAGAATAAGCTGGAGCAATTCCAATATTCCTCAATGGAGGATCTGGTAAAGTTCTTTATACTCATCACCAATTATTTGGATGAGTATAAAGAACGTCTTGGTATTTCCAAATACCAAGATCTGCTCTGTATCTTGAGGAGTGCAGGTAGAAGCTCTTTTGGGTGTTGTCGAGTGGGTAAGGGTGAAAGACCCACCCTTGACAATACTTGGATGGGTGGTGATATTGCTGGGTTGCCAACGCACCCAGTGTCTTTTTGGATGACTAAAAAAGACACTAAAGAAGAGTTGGGCTTCCCAGGTTATACTGGTAATGCTTACCAAATCCTCTCCTTAAAAAGAGCAAAGCCTTTTTGCGAAAGTAAAAAAGTTTCGCTTCTCAAAGAGTTAGAAAATATTAAGTAAACCTAACTCAAGTAAACCCACTTATAAAAGTGGGTTTTTAATTACGTATTGCTTTGAAACTTAAGTTACCAAGCTATCAAAGACTTGATTCTAAAATAGATTTGTAGTTCATTCAACCAACCACTGAGCCAGTTGACAATTGACTATTTTTGTGTAATAATACAAACATTATCGTGGGGCAAAAATATGTTTTCTCCAGAAGACATTCAGCTTTTCAAACCAGCATTGATTGCAATTATTTGGGTGTTTTTATCTATATTATTTTTGCTATCATCTAGCAAAATAGTAAACTGGCTAGAAAACGAGCTAAAAAAGAATCCAATAAGTTTATACACTTCAATTATCATCATTACTTACTACGCAATAAATGATTTTGAAGAAATATTAGGTTTATTAATAGACCTCCCACTTATTTCTATTTTTTCGCGGCTTTGTTTTCGTTTTTGGTCTATTCACTGAACCAAAATGCCAATTCAATCAAAGAAAAGTACAAGGATCAAAAGATGTTTACCAAAGAACAGTACGATAATCTCCAAAAAAGATTTGACAATCTTGAGAAGAATATTGAGAATAACCTTGATATTAAGCTTGAATCAAAACTTGAATCAAAACTTGAATCAAAACTTGAATCTAATTTCAATAGAAGTTTGATATTGTCTATTGGGTTCAATATTATTTCAATTGGGGTGATCTATTTTCTATTAAAATAATAATTGACCAGCATTGCACCTTTTTAATGGGTGCATTTTTTCAGTAGAAGTTTGCTACCCTCGTTGGTTAGTTTTTTTAGAAGTTTCCACGCCAGTTATTATTGCTTGTCTAATCTGGTCACTTAATTCTCCAATTGTTCCAGGGGAGTGGGGGAGGAGAATTGTGTTGGAGTTGTTTCCAGACCCAATGTCTTTGAGAGTGTCAAAATACTGCGTAATTAGAACCAAATTCATCACATCACTCGCATCCGTGCCTGGAATACTTTTTTGAAAATCATCTACAGATTCTTTGAGCCCGTTAATAATTGCCATTCTTTGATCGGCGATACCTTTTCCACTTAGAGCTTTACTCTCAGCGTCTGCCTCTGCTTGTTTGACTTTGAGGATTTTCTCAGCTTCACCTTTTTCTGTAGCAGCGACCCTGAGTCTTTGAGCGGCGTTGATCTCGTTCATAGCGTCTTTGACTTTTTCATCTGGCTCAATATCGGTCACCAAGGCTTTGAGAATGTCGTACCCAAAATCCCCCATAACCGTTGACAATTCTTTTTTGACAGCATCAGCAATATCATCTTTTTTCTCAAAAACATCATCAAGGATAATGGTTGGTACAGTAGATCTCACAGTATCAAACACGAAGCTGGTCACTTGCTCTTCTGGATTACTCAAGTAATAAAAAGCCTGATAAACCTTTTCTGGAAGCACAAAATACTGCACACTAACAACCACCCTAACAAAGACATTATCCTTGGTCTTGGTCTCCACACTCACATCTAATTGTTGCACACGAAGGTTAACACGACCAGCAACTCTTTCAAAAAAAGGAATTTTAAAATTAATCCAGGATTGCCAGTTCTGGAGAATTTTCCAAAAAGCTCAACAATAGCCACATTCTGTTGTTTGACAGTGTAAAGCCCAAGAAGAATCAAAACAATAATTATTGTAACAAATAAAAAAAATAAAGACATAATAAACTATTATCTTTAATAAAGAACATATTCTTCCTTATTTGTCCAATTCCAATTCTTTTTTAAAATATTCAAAACAAGCAAAAGTCCAAAGCTGAGGGTTATTACCTCCTTCATCGAAAGTCTGATTATCAACATAAATAATCTCTGGATAAGTGTGAGTTTTGTTGTATATTCTCTTAGCCACATTTACAATATCATTTAGCTGAAATTTCTTAGCACCAATATAAATAAAAGCTTGTTCAAAGGGCCATAAAGTACAACTATGGTAACTGTGTTTGGGATTGCAAAGATACTTTGGATTAACTAAATATCCAAAACCAGTAGCAATTTTTTGTGCTTGATCACTTATCCAATCCAACTCTACTGAAGTAAGATCACCATTTTGCAAATAATACAAAGAGTGTATAAAATCACTACTCTCCATAGAGATTAGTCCTTGTTGATCGAATGCAACTGGAAAGTGAGAGTGAGTCTGAAACAAATAATGTAAGCCCTCTAACATCTTATTTTCAATATCTTGGTATTGGCTGGTGTTTAAAATTTTTGATGCAGCTCTTATAGCCGCTAAGTTCATACAATGTGCTAAATAATAAAATACTGGGAAGAAATGATCATCTTTCGCTCTTTTTGATAATACAGAATCTTTCCAATAAGTTACAGAAACTGCAAAACAATTTTGAACACAATCTGCTTGTTTTTCTATGAATAGACCTTCATCATTAATATGATCTATAATATATTCAACAGCCAAATGTATGTTTTTTTGGTATTTTTGTGCCAAACTACAATCTTCTGTCAATTCTTGATATTTTAGATGAGCAATCAAATAAAGAGCAGTTGTATCACAAGCATTATATTGCGTATTTTTGCCGTTTAGCTCGACACCTGGATATTCATGGTGAACTTTACCAATTTCCTCTCCAGTGTAATTATCAAATTTTTGACCTTGCAAATATGAGCTATAAATTATCTGATTTTTTAATAGTTCAGTATCTTCTAACAAAAACAAAGAACAAAATGAATCTCTAGAAAAGTTTCTTGGATAAGTTGGAAAACCTGCTAACAATATATTTATTGCTTGATTATCAATCTCTAATTTGTTAACCAATTTTTCTATCATTATAATCATAATAATCTATATTCTCAACTATAATGTCAAGAACAATTGACCACATAAAATATTATAAATAACTTAACAATATATGCAATCAAAATTTTATATTACTCATCTTTACCCTCTTGAAATGTCAATATACGGAGATATGGGCAATATTATTGCTATGAAATATATTCTCAATCTTCTTGATATTGAAGTAATTTATCAAAAAGTAAATATAGCTCAAAAATTACCATACAGAACTGATTGGTACTTCATTGGAGGAGGTCAAGATAAAGAGCAATTAATAATATACGAAGATCTTCAGCAAAAAAAAGAACAATTACTTAATGATATTAAAGGTGGAGTAGGGCTGTTGGCTATTTGTGGAGGGTATCAACTTCTCGGCAAAAAATTTGTTACTGGTAGAGGTGAACAAGTTTTGGGTATAGGTTTGTTTGATATTACAACCCAAGCTCCTAGTAGTAATGTCAAAACTCGTTGCATTGGTAATCTTGTAGAGAAGTGTCTAATACCAGAACTCAATCAAATAAATCTAGTGGGTTTTGAAAATCACTCTGGACAAACAAATTTTACCAACAGATCAAAATGTCTCCCATTAGCAAAAGTTATTGCTGGATATGGAAATAATCTTGAATCCAAATACGAAGGATGTGTTTACAAGAATGCAGTTGGAACTTACCTCCACGGATCATGTTTACCAAAAAATCCTGAATTGACTTTATGGTTTATACGAAACCAATTACTTAGAAAAAACTTAAGCACAAAAAGACTTGGGGAACTCAATCTAGAAATTTCCAGAAAAACTAATAAACAACTAGTTAATAAGTTCAAATAAAAACTACTTGACAAGCTTAGTGAATTTTTTCAGCATCAAAACAATCAAATTAACTCAATATATTTATGTTTAGAGGAACCTTAAGCAAAGTGATGCCAGTAATTGCTTTGACAACGTTAGTAGCAACTTCTCTGATTAGTTTACCTTCAGTGGAAGTTAGGGCAGTTGACACAACCAAAGCCAATCCAAATTATTTTTATGATCGTGAAACAGCTTTTATAATTAATCATGCTATTGATTTTGATAATGGTGGAATGTACGTGGCCGTTAATAATGACGGCTCCCTAATTGAAAATCCAATTCCTGAAGCAGTTTGGGGATATGAACCAAATACTATTCCTGGAAATTTCAAGTCTCATATTGGGCAAGCAACTTGTATCAGATATTTGATCACTGAATATCAAAGAACCAGTGTAGTAGGAGTAGAAGGTGTTAATGATTTTTTGAAAACCCAAGATCTACAAGAGCCTGAAGATTTACTAGGAATTGCTGCTGTTTGCGCAGATTTCATTACTAATAAAATGATTATCGATCAAGCTGATAATATTGATGAAAATCCTCAAGCTGAAATTTCTCAAGCAGATCAAGGTGAAACTTCTTCTGTCAACTCTTTGTACTATTGGGGTATAAGTGATGATGAGGGGGATGGAAATTATTTTGATGACACAGCAGGTAATGCATCTACCGGAGCTTCTAGAAGTGAATCAATTATCCCTTGGACTTTAGCAGAACTTGCCTTAGCAATAAAAGAAGCTGGTTTTGACAGTAATGAATATCTTCCATACCAAGATGCGGCAATAGATTATTTTGAGTGGCGCAAAACTACAGCCAAAGAATCTCCAGAATATAGTGGAAATAATTTTGACCCCAAAGCTGGTAGAGATTTTTATTATGGAAATCTTGGTTTTACACTTTCTGAACTAACTGGAAACCCTTTGTATAGAGAAGGTGATGGCAGTCTAAACAGTGATGGTACTCCAATAGGAGCAATTCCATTTTTGAATGAGCATCTTGGCACTGGAAATGAACCACAATTACCAACACCACCAACCAATGTTTTGCAAGAAGGTGCTCACATAGGAGCATATGGTCGAGGTGTTCCTTTTCTCAAACACAGAGACTTGGGAGAAGCAGTTGAAGATAGAAACCAATGGTGGGATTTTGGAGTTGATCCAACAATTGAACAAAATGGAAATGTATTTGACATTAGAGAAGCTGACAGTGATTTTTATAATGACAAGTTAGATACTCCATTTGCACACTACAGAGGTCGAGAGTTGCTAGCTGGGATTCAAAGAGCTCAATGGTTCTTTTATACTGGTGGTATCAATCCTGATGTTTACTATATGAGAGATAATTTAGAACCACAAAACCTTACTACAGATCGTTTTGGTCAAAAAACTGTTGAATACTGGGACTATATTAATAACAATTTATGGGATGATACAGATGGCCAACAAGCTTGGCTAGAGGCAGTCGGTCATGGGTACAAACCATGTTTCTCAGGAGGTAACGATGCCCCAATCGGTGATTGGCTAGCTCCCAAAATTGGAGACAAAGTACACTCGATCAACCAAGATAGTTCTGCCTTAGTAACTGTTAGTGGTGTTATTGATGAAAACACTCCATTCATGTCTTGGGAATTCTCAGCCTCAGGAGTCAACAAAGTTGAAGTGGAATATACTTTTGACAATGGCAACACTTGGACTACAATTCCAGCTGAATTTGATGGGGTTAATTATGTAGCAACAATTCCCGAAGCTGAAGTTGGAACAACAGTGTATTATTATGCTAAAGCAATGGATAATTTTAGAAACTGGACAGCTTTCCCAGAGGGTTCTGAAAAATGGGATAACGAAGGTAATTCTCTCCTAAAGAGTATTGAAAACTCACAAACATATACAATCCAAGAGATTAATCCAATCAACCCTCAAGAAGAACTACCAATAGAAGAAACAGAAGATAATACTGAAGAGGAAGAGGAAAATGAAGTTCCTGATGACGTCAATCCAGTTGGTCAACAAGGAGGAGGAGATGGAAATATCATTGATCTTAATCTAGTGAATCCTCAAGATGTTAGTCTAGTTTCACCTCAAGCTGATCCAGTAACTGGCGCAGGAGGAGCTCCACTAATTAGAACCGGTGGCTTGAAATATTAAGTTTTAGTTGTTTATAAAAAACAAACCTTCCAAAATCTTAGAAAGCTAATGAAATATTATATGAGTTAACTTATTAAGAAAGAGCTTTAGTATTTTTTGTGATTGTTAAGATCTCATGACTCCCCATTCCAGAGTCGTAATATAATACATCAAGATTATGTTTTCTCATAATTTTAATAAAATTAGCAGTAATTACTATATCCTCTTTAGTTTTTGGTGAATCAATCTCATTCAAGTCAGCATCTTCTTCCAATAAAGTATATTCAATTTCATTAAGTAAGTGAATTTTTTTAGGGTTGTAACTATTCATTAATATTGTGTCTTCATTGCTTTGAATAAAATTTTTTAATTCTCGAAGACCAGAGTTTCCCAAAAACTTTACCAACACCACAACTTCATCTTTATCAAAAAGATTTTCTTGCTCTATTTTATTTTTGCTAAATATTTTTTCCATTCCAAATGGTGACATACACAAAAGTATATCCCATAATAGAGACAAGGTCAAACTAAAATTGGCACAGGGTTTTAAAGTTAAGTTCTAGTTATATCTATTTTCCTCCTGAAGCAGCACTTAACATTCCCATGAGATCATCAATTGATCCTGTTTCTTGCATCTTTTTGACAACCTCACCTTGTACTTTACTAATTGCATCCTCTGTAGATTCAATAATTGACTTTGCTAACATCGTGTCTTCTTTGTTTTGTGAGGTAAAATTTTCATACACAAACTCAATCAAGGTAGGATCAATCTTAATATCCACAATTTTCTGTTCTCCAGTAATTGTAACTGTAACTTTACCATTTTTGCTAATCCCAGAGACTTGTATTGAAGAAAGCAGTTTGGATAGCTTATCTTGCTGAGCTTTGGCTTTGCGAGCCTGATTCATCATATTAGCTGTGTTCTTAATTCCTTGAAGCATAAATTAATTGTTATATAAGCAAACTAATTGATAGCTAAAAAAATGTCAACACAAGTTATCAAATCTCACCAATATTAATATATAATCAAAAAAAGCAGGAAAATTAAATCCTGCTATTATTCTCATTCAAAATTCTTTAGAATAAAGAGTAATTTGTCGATAATACCTTTATCAAAGGTTGAGATATTACCGTGTCCAGACTCATCTCTAGTAAACAATAAAATACTATCATTTTTGTATTTTTGAAGCTTTCCAGCCAACTTAGCACTGTGCCAAGGAGCTACTCTATCATCTTTTTTGGAAGTTTCAATATAGAATTTTGGATACTCCACATCTTTTTTTATTTTGTGATATGGAGAATATCCTAAAATCTTAGGGATGTTTTCTTCAACTGTTGGGTCAGCGTATTCTCTAGTCCAAAGTCTACCAAAAGTACCATTTTGATAACTAATCAAATCCTGAGGCCCTACTTTGGAAATTACAGCTTTATAGTACTCCGGCTCATCTATAGCTGCATTAGCAACCAATAAGCCACCATTAGAATATCCAATGCTTATGACTTTGCCTTTTTCAGTATACCCATTATCAATTAGGTATTTTATTGAATCATTAAAATTATCAGAAGCAAGTTTACGATTAATTCCAACACTACTGAGATACTGAGAGTAAGTAGAGTCCATTGCTCCACTAATAATAGGGTATGCAAGAACCACACCTTGATCAGTCAAATATGATCTGAAGATTGAAAAAGCCAACTCAGTGGGTTTCCCAAAACCACCATAAGCAGTAATATAAATATTATTTGGTTTGCTCATATCAGTTTTGGAGTTGTAAACCAATAACATAGAATATTCTTTACCCTTGGACTGATACTTTAGGATCTTATGCCTATAATCATAAGGTTTGTAGTTTCCAAACTTTTTAGTACTTATGTGTGTATACTTTACTTCTTTCTTTGAATTAAAATCATAAATGTACTTAGTTGGGGGTAATTTTGGACTATACCACTCAAATTCAAATTGTTTACCATCTAGAGGAGTTAATGTGAATCTTCCAACTCCTGGCAAATCAATTTTATCTAGCAGCTGGCCCTTAATATCATATACCATAACAAATGAATCCAGCTCGTCCAAATAACTAACGACAATATAGTCATCAATTAGTATTGCGTCATCAATAGTTTTTGATGACCCTTTAATTATTTGCTTAAAACTATAATCAGAAGAGTTTACCATGAATATGCTGAAGTTATCAGAAAGTTCGGGTGATTTATAAATAACCTTGCCACTCCTAGAACTCAACCAATAAAGTTCTTCTTTATTATCAAAGATAACCTGACTTTTAACCTTACCAGTTTCATAATATAATCTTATCAAAGTACTCACAATTTTATTTCCTGAGGTTTTTTTTATCTCAGCAAAAACATTTTTTCCATCTACTTCTACTTTGTAAAGACTAGCATAAGAATTTCCTTCATTCTCAATAACAATCTGGTCTTCTGACAAACTCGACTCAAACTTATGAAACATTATTTTGTTGGTTGAAAACTTTTTCAAATGTTCCTCAAATGAGTTAATATTATCAATTTTGGAGTAAAATACACCTTGATCAATAACTTGAACATCACTTAGTCTTACACCTGCTATTTTCAAAAACAATCTTTCTTTGGTATTGTATATCAAAACCTCAGAATAATCAGTGTTATAAAATTTTAGAGTGTAAACTACATAAGGAGAAGTAGGGGAACCGTATTTTTTGGTCGCAGTTATTCCTTTGGAATCAAAGTTGTAGCTGAATTTGTATACTTTACCATCAAATAAATGATCATCTTCAAGCTTGTCTAGATATGACTCTGGTTGTTTAACTCTAGTATCATATTTAGCTAAATCTTCGATAATTTTAGTTCGTAATTCTGGCTCGTAATTGGCAAAATAAGCTTCATAAAACTCATTTTGTTTTTCCAGTAATTGATTCAATTTTTTTTGATTCTCAAAATTTTCCATCCAATTATAATCATCATTAATTTTGGTATTACCAACTTGATCATTATGTTTAACTTCTGGTGTGGTTGGGTAAATTGTCTGTGCCAAAGTTTGAATTGGAACAAAAAAACCACTCCATACATCAAAAAATTCAATATGACTTTTTCCATCGATTTTTCCTCAAAACTAAAGTTTTTTAACACAATAAATTATTTTTGTCAACTTGACAAGAAGTGATTAATATGGTAAATTAATACTAATATCTAAAAAAGAGGAAGATATATGACAGCTTTTGGATGGCTTTTGTTTTGGGCAGTATTATTAAATTCTTGGATCTCTTTTGATTCAAGAAATGCTCCAATTCATGATCTTCATGATCAAGATAAAGAAAAAGTTGATTAATTAAATATAGACCCGTTATAATATAATGGGTCTTACTTTTGGTAAAGTTTAAGAAAATAACAGAATCTTTTGAAAACCTAATGAACTCATAATGTAAAGCTGTCATCAAAAGTAATACCAAGTCAGCATAATCAATTGGATTAATATGTTCCAAAAGAAAATCATTATAATCGCTACCTAATTGAGAAGGTTGGACAAACAAGTTGTGTGTTTGATAATTGTTAATACTATTTTCAGAAATATCTTCAAGATCCAGTAAGTTAGAATATTCAGAAACAACACTGTAACTCGCAGAATGGTTTTTATTAATGAGATTATGGGCAACTTCAACAATATTGATATTTGTAATTGGTTCATTGAACTCAATTGCGTGAGTATTATTTGTTGATAGAATTGAATTTTTGACCCCATCTAATTGAATACTTTTGGTAACAACTTGATGTGGTTTTGAAGCACTAAATTCTGTAGTATTATCCAAATCTAGGTCAGTTTGAAATTCTGTAATTAAGACATCCTCAGCAAACTTTTGATAAGTCATCAAATCCAAAACAGGTTCAAAAACCAAATCTAAAAACCCACCCTCTTCTTCAAAAGAATTCACTAAATTTGTCTCCAACATAGATTCAAACAATACCTCCTTATCCATAATACCCTCCTCAATTGACTCAATAAATTCTGTTTCTTGGGCTGAGTTGAAATTTACTTCACTAGAAGACTCTTCTAAGTTGTGTAATTCATTTTGACTTACTTCGATATAGGGTTCACTTTGTTCTGCATAAAAAGTGTTATCAATTAAATATTCCAAATAATCAACATCAAGCAAAATTGGAGCAAGCTCATCAACAAAATTGTGACTTTCATTCTGTAATTGAAATCCTTCAACAAGTTCGTAATAGTTAGTTTCCTCAGGGTTTGTATTAACAATGTCTGTCCCAAAGACTTCAAGATGACCAAACTGAGATACATAATCAACTTTAACCTCTTTAATTCCAATAAGTTTTTCTAGGTTTTTTAGGGTAGTTTCTTTTTGAGCAAGATTAACTTCATTATCTAACTCAATCTTATTTTCTATAAAATCATTATAGGTGTGATTATCAGTTAATTCATACTGCATTTGAATCTCTATAGTATCAACAGCATCTTCAAAAGTTATTAATGGCTGCTCAAGAACCTCCTTAAATAGCTGGGTTTGTGATAATTCCAAAGCAGGCTTATCAAATTCAACTTCACTCAAAAGTGAGTTTTGGCCAGAATTTATCCCTTCGATGACTGGCTTATTAACTGAGTTGATCCTTTCAATAGGGGTAGCCAAATCCAAAAATTGTTCTATTTCCCAATTATTTTCTATTGGATCTGTAGTAACTAAAACCTCATTAACAACCATTTCTGTTGATAAAGTTGGCAAAGATGCTAAGCTAGTCTCGGTTGGTGAAATTAAATCTGTCTCCAACACTGGTTCAGTTACCATCTCTTCTATTTTGGTTTGGCTAATCGGTTGTGTGTTTATTGTTTTTTCCAAAACCTCACCATTTTGAGCAATTGGTTGTAGTTGAAACTCACTTTGAATTTTGTTTTCCAAAACTGGTTGCCCGCTGGTTTCTAGAAGCAATTCCACATTAGGAGCAGGTTCCACAATTTCAATAACTTCAGCAACAGGGACAATTTCCTCTAGCTTCTGTACAATATGATATGGCACTAGTCCTGGGGTTCCGTAATTTCCTTCCCAAAAAAGATGATTACTATTCCAACAATAACCTCCAGCATCACATTCAATAGAACCTTTGTTATTTGCAAAATGATTTAAAGAGTTCTCCACAAAAATACCATCAAAAATAATATTAGAAATACTGTAATCGTTTTTTGCAGCCTAAGAGTGATGTGTTTATCAGTTGTGGTATTGCTCAAAAAACTCATTGGGTTCCAACTTACAATTTGATTGGTTCTAGAAGTATAATTGAATATTGAGTCAGTACTCTTTCTGTTTGTGCTTATTATCGAAGCCTCGTTAGATTGAATAGAGCCCTTAATTTCAATCTCCTGAGAATCCTTACCAACGATCAAAGAATATTCAGACAAGTCAATTGTGTTTTGAGTAGGGTTAAAAATCTCTACCCACTTATCGTGTCCACCTCCAAATGAACTTCCCATAAACCCAACTTCTGAGATATACAAATCACCCTCTGCATATGTATTAATAGGAAAGAAAATAACTGCAACAAACAAAAATATGTTTGCCAAAAGAATTTGGATTAATTTAGCCATTAGGAAAATTTGAACTTCTGCTAACAAAATCAATATATTTTGTCAAGCCAAAACTACCAAAAAAGCCAATAACCCTAATAAAAGGAAAAAATATCCAGTCACAGCTGGATTATTCAAATCATTATTGAATCTTATATTTTTTCAGTTTGTTTTTTATTTCCAACAAAATTAATTGTTTACTATAAGTATCAAACAAATCAGAGTAATTAACCATCAAATATTTATTAGTATCAATTTTTGTATTGCAAAAATCATCCATAACTTGATTATAATTATCTATAAATTCATCACCAATTATCTCAACATCAATACCATTTTTAATTAAAAGATTATAAAGATTATACTTTTTGACTTGGATATAAATATGCAATATCGGTTTTGAGATTTTATTTCGTTTGAGCTTTTTAAATATCTTTTGTAAAATTTCCAATTCTGTCGGGACTTTTGATAATCTTAAATTCCCATAAACATAGACTATTTCTTCTAAGCTACTATCAAATATTCCTACATAACTATCTAATTTGTAATAAATATGCAACAACTCAATCAAATATAATAACCTTTCTCGTGGATATTCGTAAGACTTTAATATATGTTTATATAACAAATGTTGAAACAGAAATTTTCTAGTATCAAATATATTATTAATATCATCAAATAATAAATATCCAGCAATACCCAAACAACTATGTATTACTATCTTTTCTCTAAACGCGCTTCTACCAAGTTTGGTACGTATATTATTTTGATTCTCCATCTCTTTCCTCAACAAACTCAAATCCTGAAATATTAGAATATTTTTAAATTGTCAAGACTTTACATAAGCAACTAAATAGCATATAATTCTTAATAAGAATGACACAAACACAAAAACAAAATATTTCAGTAGCTTTGCTGACATTCTCTATGGTTTTTTCTGGGACCACTTATTTTGTGATTCGAGATCTAATTAGTAGTGTTGACCCAGTAGCAATAGCTTTATACAGATTTTTTTGGGCCTCGGTTTTTTTGGGCCTATTTTTGATAATCAAAAAAAATAATCTCTTTGATAATTGGCTTGATGGGATGATCAGTGGTTTGTTTCTTTGGTTATTTATGGTTCTTCAAAATATTGGACTGGAATTCACTACAGCTTCTAATTCTAGTTTTTTAACTGGACTTTTTATTATATTTGTTCCAATTATATCTGCTTTTTTGCAATCAGAGAAACTGTCCAGACTCAAAATTCTTGAGCTTTTTTTGAGTATCCTTGGGCTTTGGGTGATAACTGGAGGTTTACAAAAATAAATTTTGGAGATATCCTTTCACTCTTAGCAGCCTTAGCCTATGCATTTTATAATACAATAGTTGATTCTCAAGTCAGAGTACAAAAAATCAACTCTTTAGTAAATGCCTTTCAGCAATTTGTAACTGTAGCAATTTTCTCAACGATTTTGATTTTGTTTCAAAGAAGATCTTTTGGGGTAGGGGATTTTTCATCCATCCTATCTTTGTCATATCTCGTTTTGATCCCAACATTAGGAGTCTTCACAGTAATGAATATTACACAAAAATACTTATTGCCCTTTACTTTATCCTTAATCCTTACACTTGCAACTGTCTTTGGAGCTGTTTTTGCTTGGACACTTGGAGGCGAGCAGGTAACTACAGCTAGCTTACTTGGAGGTATTTTAATTGTTGTAGCTGTCTGCCTCACTCCTATAAAAAAATTACTCCACTTCAAACTCAAAAAAAACTAAACAAATTGAAAATTTATTTCAAACTCGAAGTACCCATAAGCACATTAAAAGCTCGACACCAAAGAATTACATTATTATACTGATTAGCTTCAGTTTCAGAAATTTCCCAAGCTTGCTCCCCAGAATTGTTTTGTAAGGCTCCAAGAATCAAGCAATCATCCACACTTCTCGGGTTAGCTTCATTGCACAAATACATCACAGGATCTGGAGCTCCACTAAAACTAAAATCCTCAGCAAGATTGATAGAGAAATTATCTCCATTTTGCTCAAGTCCCACACCACCACTAGTTTGGTAGTTTTTGACTGACTCAAAATTTCCAGATTTTAATATTTGCACAACAGGTTGTGATTCTGGTTCCATTTTATTTGGTAAAGTTGGAAGGTTTTGACTACCATTAGAAATCCTATCATTTGGCTCTTCAATGATCATTTCTTTAGAGGTATTAGAATCTTTATCAAATGTATTAACATCAATAGATCTGTCAGGAAGTGCTGCCACTTCAGCCATGCTATCTTCAACCCTTTTCTGGTTATTCTGCTGTAAAAATGTGTAAACAATAGCACTTAAAGTAACCAAAACTAATACGATTAACCCACCTAAAATGAACTTTTGATATTTTTTCATATATCCAAAATACAATAATAATCTTTTTTAGTCAACTTGACCAATTTTAGCTAATTAAAGAATAAGTTTATATGCCAAAACCAAAATACGTTGTTCTTGACACAGAGTCCACAGGTCTTCATTCCCAAAAATATGGTCTCATCGAAATAGGAGCTGCTGTACTTGATAAAAACCTAGAAGTCCTTGACATAATCAATTATGATGTAAAACCCCCCAAAAATACTCCAGTCTCTCAAGATGCTTTACAAATCAATGGTTTTACTTTGGATCGCATTCAAAAGGGTTTGCCCTACAAAGAATCTGCAACAAAATTCTATAAATTTATCAAGAAGTATTTTCCTTTAGACAGACCAACGTATGTTGCTCAATTTTATCCTTTTGATTATGCTATTGTTGAGTCAATGTTTATGTCAGTCAATATGGAAAAGCAATTTGAAGAAATTGTTACCAATGCTTTTGTTGATACCAAAGTCATAGTTCTTGCAGCCAATATGAAAGCTGATATGCTTAATCAACCAATACCTTTTCCAGTCCCATCACTTTCCAAAGATGGTGGTCTAGCAGATAAATTTAATCTTGGTCAATTTCCAGCTCATACAGCTCTAGGAGATGTGATGGCGACAATTGAAGTCCTCAAGAATTTGATGGAGTATATTAATATAGATTAAATATAATTTTTGTACTGAACATACTCAAACAAATTTTTGACAAAAAATAAATATCATATTTTTATATAGATAACTTACGCTTATGATGGATTTGTTCAAAAAGATAACCAATAGTGTTATAATGCAAAGAATAGCAACACTTACTCTAACCTCATTTGCTATCTTGACAACTGCAGCTTCTTGTACACTTCCAGGACTCGATTTTGGTTCAAGAAACGATGGTCAAATTCTTGGTGTACTCAAAAGAGATCCTTCAATAAGTTCAGCTTTTGGTAAAATCAATTCAGTCAAACTATTAGACAACACAAGCAATCCTCAAGGGCTTACTACAGTTCCTACTCTCAAAATTGAACAGATAAGTAGTGATGAGTTTTATCTTCTCACTAGGACCAAAGGATTGTTTTATACTGATTCAGGTGGTAAACAATGGAGTCGTAAATATATTTTCCCAGTCACTCCAAATAACCAACAAACACAAACTCAGTTAATTCAAAATGATAGCCTTATTGGTACAGAACTAAAAATTGACTCCAACAATCCCAAAGTACTTTTTTATGCAGGAATCCAAAACGATATTGGCAAAATATACAGATCTGTTAATGGTGGAAAAAATTTTGATGAAGTTTATTCTGCAGTAGATACAAACACCTCAATTATTTCCATAGCTATCGATCCTAACAACAATGCAAACGTGTTTGGTTTACTCAATCAAGGCACACTTATACGAAGCCAAGACTCTGGTCAAAGCTGGTCAAAGATGCGAGATTTTAATGATCAAGCGATTCAATTAGGTTTTGTGCCAGAATTTGACAATCTTTTTACATTCTTTTGAGGTCCAAAGGTTTGTGGTTATCTCCTGATGAGGGTGAGACCTGGAGTGAGCAAAAACTAACTCGCACCAAAAGTACAATAGGGGAAACTCAAGGATCTAGATTAAATTTTTCAAATAAATCTCAAGATGTTGAAAGGTTTTCTAAGTTTGAATCTATTGTACCAATCAAAGCTGATAAAGATAACTGGCTAATAATTGCTGATAAACAGTTGTGGCTTGGTGAATCTTTAAATCAACCTTTTAACAAACTAGTTTTTCCATTACCAGATGAAAGGTTTGATTTTGCTGGGCTAGCAGCTGATCCTCAAAAAGGCAAATCAAGAATATTAGCAAGTATTGATAATCAGTTATTTGAGACCAAGAATCAAGGACAATCTTGGTCAACCTCAACCCAACCAGGCTTAGCTAACGATATTGGCAATATTAGTTCAATCACCTTAGACAAAAACAACTCCGAGATAATTTACTTAACAATTTTAGAATAATGTTCTTTGTTTTTGAGTAAAACTGACCATAATTTTTTTTGTGTAAAAAACCTTGACAAAACATAAATTTTTGTTCATAAATCATAACAGGCACCTAGAGGAACCAAAATGTTGTTAATAGCTTTGTCTATGATCAGCCTTACTCCCGTATTAGTTGGGCTAGTATTTGATGTGACTAGAAGTTTCACAATAAAGTGTTTGATTCCATTGATTTTAGGTCTAATTATGTTAATGTTGTTAGGATTAATTCCTTCAATGAATATATCAACTGATGCCAAATATTTCTTGATACAAGTTATCAGTATTTTGAGTGTTGGTGCATATGTACACTTTCTCAATAACATTATCCAAAATAAAGCTTTGCAATTCAGTAGGTAATAACTAAGCTTTTACACAATAAACCAGTCGTATAGTACTGGTTTATTTTTGCAGAAGATCCAAGAAAAGAATTTATAACCAAGTAAAAAATTCGCCTAATAAAAGGCGAGTTAATATTTAATCAATTATAAATCTTTCTGTGAGTCGTTGATAATTGCGTCAAAATTTATTTGCAACCCTAGTTTTTTCATCTCCACGCTACAAACATGCAAATTTCTAGCTTGCAGTAAGCTCAGATTTTGGATTAGTTTTTTCTTAACCTCAACAACTTTTATCATATATTCAAAATTCCACAAATCTTGTCTATCTAAGCCAACCAAATCAACTGAAGAGTAATTGTCATTCAGCTTGGAATAACCATAGTAATTTAATTCTTTGAAGTCCAAGTTTTCCTGCTCTTCCAAAAAATTAAATGGTAAGTCTTTGAGGTATTTGAGTCTATAATTCCAAAAATTATTTGGTACTTTAGAATATGGATACTCCGAACCAAAAACATATTTGATCTCTATCAGTCCAGCGTATAATAGACGCAAAAATCTCAATTCTACTTCCTTAATTTGATTTGGAATTTCTTGATTATCTATATTTTCCTCAACAAACAAATGATTTAAGTATAATAAAGTCTGATATAAGTTATAAGTTTTTGTTGCTTCAATTCCATTAGAGTTCTCAGCTTTCTTTTGAGAGTATTCCCAAAACAAGTTACATACAAATATTAATTTTTCATCTCTTTCTTTTTAATCCACTTATTTTTAGAGTCATAGCTTTTTGTTATGTTTTCCCAAACCTCATCAAATTCTTTTGTAGGATATTGTTTATTCTCCTCATAAAGTGAGCTAAAAAAAACATCCTGTAAGGTCGACCTAACTTTTAGATCTGTTAGAAATTTATTAATTTTCAATTATTTTTCCTCAATATCTATTGTTAATAGAAGTGTAATTAGAGTTGTTGTCAACATCATTATTTTAACAAATCCCTAATGGCAGCAGCCATTTCAAAATCCATAGCATCAATTGCAATTTGTAATCTTTCTCTGAGCTCATCTTTACTTAGTTTTTGTTTTTGAAGTTCTCTAAAATTCACCTCTTTAATTACATCAAAATCATCGTAAGTTTGTTTGGCTTTGAATGATTTTCTAGGAGCTTCTTCAGAGTGAATAGACTTGGATTTTTTACGCGAGAACCTGCTTTCAATCTCAAAATTATTACCACCCTCTTGAAATCCTCCACTTGTTGAAGAATATGTAACTCCTGCTTTGCCCCAATTCTCATTTTCCCCAACCTCTTTTCTAACATCATCAGCAATACTTTGAAGTTCTCGTTTGGTAGATTTTGGTATAATACCATTTTTTGATTATAAGCTTGTTGTATTTCTCGCCTTTTTTCTGTTTCTTCTATAGCATTTTTCATAGAATCTGTGACTTTATCAGCGTACATTATAACTTCACCATTAACATGTCTTGCAGCTCGTCCTATGATCTGAATCAAACTCCGTTTTGATCTCAAAAAACCTTCCTTGTCAGCATCAAAAATAGCCACCAAAGAAACCTCAGGAAGATCCAAACCTTCTCTCAATAAGTTAATTCCAATTAATACATCATATTTTCCTCGCCTTAGATCACTAAGAATATCAAGCCTATCCAAAGTCTCTACATCGCTATGAATATATGCAGATTTGACATTGATCTGCTTAAAGTACAAATCAAGCTCTTCTGCAAATTTTTTAGTGAGAGTAGTTATTAAGACTCTTTGACCATTCTCAACTCGATGGCGCACCTGTTCCAGCACGTCATCAACTTGATCCTTAACTGGTTTTAACCTAATTAACGGATCCAATAAACCAGTGGGCCGAATAATAGCCTTGCTAATTATAGCCGAATTGGCTAACTCATAATCCCCAGGTGTTGCTGACACATACACCAACTGGTTAACTTTATCAAAAAATTCTTCTTTTTGTAGTGGTCTATTATTCATTGCTGATGGGAGACGAAAACCATAATCAACCAAGTTAATTTTGCGGCTCCGATCTCCATTATACATAGCTCCAATTTGGGATAAAGTAATATGAGATTCGTCAATAAAGGTCAAACTATTCTCAGGAAAATAATCTATCAAAGTAGTAGGTGGTTGGCCATCTTCTCGCCCATCAAAATAAACTGAATAGTTTTCAATACCTCCTACAAATCCAAGATTTTTGAGCATCTCAAGATCATTTTCAGTTCGTTCACGAATTCTTTGAGCTTGTAATAATTTTCCCTCTTTGTTAAACTTCTCAAACTGCATTTCCATGTCAGTTCTTATTCTATCCAAAGCAGAGTTAATCTTTTCTTGGGTAGTTACATATTGTTTTGCTGGAAAAATTATATACTCATTCATCTCCTCAATTATATTACCAGTAACATAATCAAAGGCCTGAATTTTTTCCAAAACATCTCCAAAAAACATAAATCTATAACAATTCTCTTCAGAGCTTGGCATAACTTCAAGTGTATCACCCAATAATCGAAACACCCCTCGTCTAAGATCACTGTTAGTACGAATGAACTGCATATCAACTAAACGTCTTATTATTTTGTCAAGCCTATAATTTTCTCCAATCCTCATGTCTAACTTCAGTGCTTCAAAATCCTCAGGGTTTCCCAGCCCATAAATACAACTAACAGAAGCTACAATTAAAACATCTTTTCTTGTTAGGAGTGCTTGAGTAGAAGCGTTACGAAGACGATCAATCTCTTCATTAATTTGGGTTTGTTTTTCTATGTAAGTATCTGAACGGGGAATGTAGCTTTCTGGTTGGTAATAATCATAGTAACTTACAAAATAATGTACAGCGTTATTTGGAAAAAATCTCTTGAACTCTTCAGCTAGTTGTGCAGCCAAAGTTTTGTTATGAGCAATAACCAAAGTAGGGCGTTGAAGTTTTTCGACCATTTTAGCCATCATGTATGTCTTACCAGAGCCAGTCACTCCTTCAATAGTTTGTTCACGGTTACCTTGATTAATACTAGATATTATGTCTTGAATAACTTTACCCTGATCTCCAGCTGGATCATAATCGGAGTGAATCCTAAATGGTTTGGAAGTTTGTGTAGAAGATTTCATAAAAGTATTGGTAGTAATTGAGTTTTATTAATTCTGTGTAGAGCCTAAAAACTAACTAGCAAGCTAAATTGACCAATCTCAATAACTGAAGATTGAATCAACTAATATTTTTGCAATAACGAAAACGGTAACACAAGATCCAGTTTTGTGCAATACAAAATATCCATTTTTGGCGTAAGTATAACATAATGCACTTATCTAAGTTAATAACTGTGAAGATTGCCAAATTTCAGTTAAAACACTCTTTACAAAACCAAAAAAGCATGCTATATACAAACTATACATCTAGTACAGAGTTAATCATAATGAATAACTTTTTTGAGCAAAACTCTATAGTAACTTACACAGCAATTAGTTTGGTTTCTTTAGTGTTGACTTTATCATTTCATTCAATTATTACAATAACCAGTTCTTTTACATAGTTTTTGTAATGATCTCAAAAAGAGTTTTAGTGAATTACTTTCTAGTATATCTCAACCTAACAATTCCTTATCTTAAAATTTTATTTTGTTTGTTTGGGCTTTTTATTCTCAATACTTATTCTGCTGGTGAAATACTTTCAAACAAACCAGTTGAATCAAGTAAATTAACCCAAAAACAATTCAAATAACTAAGATTAATAGCCAGCCTCAATAAGGTTGGCTTTTTTTGGTTTTCTTTTTTGATATTAAGCTTTTTTCAAAAACTTATCAACAATAGCCTTGTGACACAAAAGCATTCCAAAACCAACAAAACCAAGAACAACAAAAGCTACTGATGAAATACCAAATACTGTGAATATCAATGTAAGCGGGATTGAGGTGGTCACAAAATATGCAAATAATTTGTTATCTGGGTGAAGTGCCAAAGAGTAAACCAGTATCATCAAGTTAATTATCAAAAGAAACAAAGACCAAAAATCATTTGCAAATGTTAAAATTGTCAGATGAGCAGTCATTGCAAAGTAGAAAAAAGCCATTGAAACCGGGCTACCTTTTCGCAAATAATCAGCCATCATATACAAAATAAAGCCAATACTAGTTAGTAGCATTGGGATAAAAGGGTTAACAGGTAAGAATACATAACTAGTCAGACCAGCAACAAAAACCAGAACTGGTACCAAAAAGTTAGCATTGTAATTCTTTATTGTTTTCTTACAAATATAATCAACTGTAAATAACCATAAAGTTGTTATACCAAACATATACTCTACATTATAATTGACCAATGAAGACGCTAATTGATCATAAAAATTAAAGTACCCATAAGCATAAACTCCTCCCAGTGTTAAGAATGCAGAAGCTCCAGTAAGTAAATATTCATTACGATGATTTGAAGTCATTAATTTCTCAATAGAGTTTTTTTGGAACCAACCATACACTAAAGCGTTAACTGTAAAAATAACCAATGGAAAAAAATAGAACGCCAATGTCGATTCACTAATACTGTAATCTAATCCGAGCCATCGACTAGTATTCAAATCCTTTATGAAATAAGGAGTTAAAAAAACCACATTTAACAAAAAATGAAGTGGTTTGAGTATAGCAGAGTTTGTAATCATCATCATGACCCAGTTAGCAAGCAACCAAATAGCCAAAATCTCTGTTATGCCAAACAAATAATTATTATAATTATCTAACCAAAAAGTATTGACGGCAAAAAGTAATGCTCCAAAGACAAAAGAAGTTGAAGCATGTAAAACAGTCTTTATCAAAAGATAATTAAGACCTTTTTTACCGTGCCTAGAGTACAGAGCTGACAATATCAAAAGTGATGTAAAAGATATACAAAAAATTACTAAAGTGTTTAGTGCTACCAAGGAGATTATCCAAGCCACAAATCCTCCAATACTCAAAAAATTAATAAAATGATGAGTAGGTAACTGCCTCATTGACACTGCTAGATTCTTGATTGGAAAAAGTTTTGGATAATCCTTTTCTAATTTTCTGAGCTAAAGAGCCTTCATCAAAAATAAAAAAAGTCAAAGTTAAACCTAGAAAAATCAGTAGTGCATAAATAAGTATCATTGATGGCATATTAATTGTATTCATTAACTAATATTTATTCTAGCTTGATTAATTATTGTAGTCAAAAAATATTCCAAGGTTTTGAAAATAGTTTGCATTAATGAAAAACCTATGTTATACTATCAATCAGTTAATTAGTGACAAAAACAAAATATCTCAAAAGGTTACAAACAAGCCATAAAAGGCTTACAAAAGACAAAAACAAAATGAGAGGACTCAAACAAAAATTGCAAAAATATTTTGGAAAAATTTCAAAAAAAGCGAGTTTAGATATCGTCACCCCTTCTTTTTTGAGAAATAAAGTTCATCATTCCAACCTAAAAAGAAAGCTAAAGAAGAATTTTCAGCAACTTTCCATCCTTTCATTACTATCCATATTATTTTTTACTGCGGTCGCGGCTCTCTACACAACTAATCGTCCAGTAAATGAGTCCAAGGCTGCAGGTAGTACAGTCCAATTCAACCTTACAGCATTGAGCGGTCCTGAGTCAATTACTCAACCAGGAATCAGCACAGTTCTTGATACAGCTGATACTGAAATGGTAACAGTTGATTATACTGTAGGCGCAGGAACTGCCACCGGTTCTGGAACTGACTATACTTTGGCTAATGGTACTATAACTTTCCCAGCTGGGATAACTACTCAAGAAATTCCTCTCAAAGTAACTAATGATTCAGTTCTTGAATCTTCAGAAACCATCAGTCTTACTTTGAGTAACCCATCAAGTGGAACTAACCTTGGAACAAACACTAGTTTCACATATACAATCATTGATGATGATATTGCCTTAACTAATCCCAACCAAAATATTCTTAGTTCGATCTCGCCAACAGCATGGTTCGACGCTAATGATGGAACTGGTCAGACTGTTGATGGTTCTAATATCTCTAATTGGGTTGATAAAAGTGGGAACAATCACACCATTAGTGAAGCAAATACCGCCAATCAGCCAGTATTCCAAAGCAATCAAATCAATGGGCAATCAGTAGTTAGGTTTGCTACTGGTGATCAATTAACCAAACCCTCAGTTATTCCAGTGACTGGATCATATTCAGCCTTTGCAGTCAACCAAAGAACCAATGCTGGAACAATTTTTTATAATGGTACTAGTGCAAGTAACGGTTTTGGAATGGGCACATTTGGTTCCGGTAGTCGTTCTTTTCTTCATGGTGGAGTAGATTTTAATACGGCAGGAGCTAACACTACCAATTTAGAAATCTGGAGTGCTATTAGATCTGGCGGAAATAACAATTTTTATATTGATGGTTCTTCTGTTCTTACAAACAGCCTTGGGTTAAATAATCCAACTGGTAATTTTTCTTTGGGTGTTTTTGGCTCAGCAGATCTAATTGGAGATATTGGTGAAGTAATAATTTTTGACAGTGGTCTCAACTCTACTAGACAAAAACTAATTCATAACTATTTATCATCCAAATTCAACCAACCAATCTCAAATGACCTATATTCACTAGAAGTTGGTGCAGGTAGTGATGTCAAAGGTATTGGAAAAGAGATAGATGGAACAGAAACTATTTCTTCAGATATTAGTGCTCTAAAAATCCAAGAAAATAGCACCTCATTAGCAAATGGTGAATATGTTCTTGTTGGACATAATAACCAAACAACTAACACAGCAACAACTGATCTTCCAGTAGGGGTTTCGCAAAGATGGAACAGAATATGGGGTGTTGACAAAACCTCAACTGATGGTGTCGATGCCAAACTAACTTTTGATCTATCCAAATATTCTAATATTACTCCACCATCAAATGGAACTAATTACAAATTACTATACCGCTCTGGAACTACTGGTAGTTTTGCTGATGCTGCTTTGACACCAAACTTAATTGGTACTCAAGTTAGTTTTGATCTATCCAATAGTAATCTTCAAGATGGGTACTATACTCTTGGAACCAGTAACTCATCAGTCTCTACTTTGGGTGTCATCCTTCCTGATCCAGTTGCTAACTTGGATGCTACTACAGGAAATAATCAAGCAACTCTGACTTGGTCAGCTCCAAGCTCTCCTTCAGCGATTACAGATTACATTGTATTGTATTCCAATGATGGTTTTATTAATGATGTCAGAATGTTTAATGATGGAGTGTCAAGTTCTACAGGTACAACAGTTACTAATCTAATTGATGGCCCAAGTTTTAGTTTTCGTGTTCAAGCAGTCAATAGCGGCGGCGGGAGTCTGTTATCCAATATTGACTCTGTGACTCTATCTCCAACTATTGATTCTATTTCACCAAATACAGGGTCTATACTAGGGGGTAACCAAGTAAGTATATCTGGAAAAAATTTGAATAATTCGAGCAAAAACATAAGACCTATAACAATTACTAACTCAACAAATAATGATATTTTTGACTATGAAGGTAGTATAGTCATTGATACAGCAGCGTTAATTGGAGCTTCCAAAATGAATAGTGATTGTTCTGACCTTCGTGTAAAAACGACAAGTGGTCAAAACCTTGATTACTATATTGATGGAGGATGTAACACAACAAGTACTGTAGTTTGGTTTGGTTTGGATCAGTTAGTCAAAGGTGATACCACAATCCATCTAACATACGGAAAACCATCACTTACTAACAACTCTAACATTAATAATTTTAGCTTTGGAAGTTTACTTAGTAGCACCAATAACAAACTATGGTTATCAGCTAACGTAGCCTCTTCTTCTCTTGACAATACAGCTATATCTTCCTGGACTGATAGATCTGGTAATAATAATACAGTTGTCCAAGGTACTGGAGCTAACCAGCCAACTATTCAAACCAATGAACTTAGTAGTTTACCGGCAATCAGATTTGATCTAACCAATGACAGATTAGTCAAAACAACTCCTACAGGATTACCTTCTGGCAACAGTGCTTATTCCATGACCATTGTCTCAAGAAAAGCTGCTGATAGTACTGATAATCGAGTTCCACTCGCTTGGGGAAACGGATGTTCTGGAGACACGCCTTTATTTTATTTTCAAACAAATGGTAATGTAGTAACTGGGATGAACTGTCTAAATGATATTGGAATTGCAGGAGATAACACGAATATATGGGGTCAGTTCGATGCAATTTATCAACCAACTAACACCTCACTAGATCTATACAAAAATAGTCTTTTGGGAGCTACTAAAAACCCCACTTCCACTCCAAACATCAATCCACAAAGAATTGTAGTTGGTGCTAATATTGGAGAAACTACTAACAATTTTGGCGGGGATATTTCTGAAGTCTTAATATTCAATACTAATCTTAGTACTACCAACAAACAAATCCTAAATAACTATATCAATAACAAATATAGATTATACAATACTTCTTCAGTTCCAACCACCACAGTAGGTTCTGAAGTAAACCCGTCTATTACTATTGGAGGAGCTAGTGTAGTTAACACTACTCAAAACTCACCGCTTTCAATAACCTTTGATACACCTTCAGGTACTGCTGGTGCCAAAGATGTTATCATAACCAATCCAGATTCTCAAAATAATACCCTAAGTAATGGGTACACATATGATACAGCTTCTTTGGATTCTATCAACCCAAATTCAGGCTCAATACTTGGTGGTAATCAAGTGACTATCACAGGTAACAATTTTGTGGGTTCTCCAACAATCACTTTTGGTTCAACACCAGCAACCAATGTTGTGGTTGTCAACTCTACCACAATCACTGCCACCGTCCCAGCTCATTCAGTCGGAGTAGTTGATGTAAGTATAGACATAGTAGGTGGAGGTAGTGACACTCTAACAGGTGCTTATACCTATGCTGGTGCTGATATTGTTTCTGTTAGTCCAAATATTGGAAGTACCCTTGGTGGTAATCAAGTGACTATCACAGGTAACAATTTTGTGGGTTCTCCAACAATCACTTTTGATTCAACCCCTGCAACCAATGTTGTGGTTGTCAACTCTACCACAATCACAGCCACCGTCCCAGCTAGTGGAGCTACTGGAGCAGTCAATGTAGGAATCAGCATACCTGGTGGAGGAAGTGACACATTGAATAATGGTTATACGTACTCTGGCCCAGTTATTAATTCTATTACTCCAAACTCTGGATCCATTCTTGGAGGGTATGAAGTAACTATTAGTGGTGATTATTTTTCAACTAATGCGTCCAGTTATAAAATCGATATAGATAATACAGGAAGCACAATTAATAACTATGAGGGTTTGCTAGTTCTGGATACTCAATCAATGATAAATGACGGATTTGTACAAAACAATTGTGGAGATATTAGAATCAAAAACACGGATGGCACAACAGATCTCAATTATTATATTGAATCAGGGTGTAACACCCCAACAACTTATATATGGTACCAATTACCTCAACTAACTAGTGGCAACAACACAATATATCTAACAGCTAGTGGGTCAAATGAGACAACCACAAGTAACAGAAGTAACTTTAGTTTTGATGCTCCATTAAATTTTTCTTCCAAAAGACTTTGGGTCAAAGCCAACGATGGACCAAATAATACAACTCAAGATGGTATAGTAACTCAGTGGAATGATCGATCAGGAAACAATAATCATTTTGTTGTGGATACGTTTAATGGACAAACTGGTGCCAAATTTGACGCAACTGGTATGAACGGAAGGGCAACTTTGGATTTTGATGGGAGTGATGGATATGCTTACACTACAGGATTAACAGATATTAGAACCTTTTTGATGGTTTGGGAAGAGGCAACCACTCCATCAAACGGAACTTTCCTTCTTGGACATACTAGTAATTATGATTTTCACGCTGATGGGAGTGTATATGTCAATCCAACTTTTGCTGCTAGTGCCGTCCAAAATAGTACTTTCAAAGTCAACAGAACTCAAGTTCCTACCCCAAACACTTTTGGCAAAATCAGAGGCCAACCAGTCCAGTTCTCAATGGTCACAACAGCCAATGTAAGCTCTAATCTATTCAACAGAGACAGATCTTTCAATCCACCACTAACTGGTAGTATGTCAGAGTTGATGATATTCAATGCTGCACTATCATCTACAGACGTTTCCACACTAGAGCAATACCTTGATACAAAATACGATATATCCACCAACAACCCAACTTACTCTATTAACCAAATTAATGGAGTAGTAGAATTTGATGGAGTAGAAGCAACCAACGTTAACTTTATCGATTCTAATACAATCACCGCCACCGTCCCAGCTGGTTCTCTTGGTAGTGTTGATGTTACAGTAACCAATCCAGATAATCAAAGTAACACTCTAACAAACGGTTTTACCTACGCTGGAGCTGATATTGTTTCTGTTAATCCTACTAGTGGCTCAAGACTTGGAGGCTACGATGTGACAATCACTGGTAACAATTTTTCTAATGTTGCCTCGTACAACAAAGATATTACAGTTAATAACACCACAGGATCCCCAATAACAGATTACGAGGGAAATATTACTCTTGATACCAAAGCTCTAATTAGTGCTAACAAAATGAACTCCGATTGTTCAGATATTAGAGTCAAAGACGTTGATGGTACAACTGATCTCAATTATTATATTGATGGTGGTTGTAATACCCCTAGCACTATTGTATGGTTCAAAAAAGCTTCCTTACCAACAGGCTCTTCGACCCTAAAATTAACTTATGGTGATAGTGATTTGTCAAGTAATTCCAACATTGCTAATTTCAGTTTTGCTTCAGTGTTATCAAGTGCTAATAACAAACTATGGTTATCAGCTAACAACAATACAAACAATATAACTAGTAGTAATGACGCAGTAACTCCAACATTTAGCAATGTTAGTGGAATTAGTATTGACGGAGGTAATATTACCAAAACAGCTGCTGACGATTCTTGGACTAATGCTGGTTTGACCTCAACTAACTCAACAACATTAAGTAATGGTTATGTCTCTGCAGTTGCTCGAAATAGCAACCCAGTGACAATGTTTGGACTAGCTAATGGTAATACAGATAATAATTACACAGATATAGATTATGCTATATATCTTAGTTCTGGTTCTTCGCTTCAGGTTTATGAATTGGGTGTATTTCGTGGGACTTTTGGAACTTATTCTGCTGGTGATGAATTTGTTGTTGAACTATCCAACGGACAAATTCTATACAAAAAGAACAATGTAATTTTTTACACAAGCACCATCAATCCACCTACAAATAACCTAATACTTGATGTCTCTATCTATGATATCAATGAAGGTGTTGATAATATACAATTTTGTAATGGTTTTTGTGAAAACTCCACGTCCAAAATTTCTCAACTCAATGATAGATCTGGAAACAACAACAATGCAACTCAAAGTACAGCTGCTAATCAGCCTATTTTATCAACTAACCAAGTCAACACTAAGCCAGTATTAAGATTTGATGGGGTGAATGATACTTTGAGAATTAATAATACACTTCTCAACACATCAGGAGCAAATGGTTCAGTGTTTGCCGTAAGTAAAGCTGTTGCTACAGACACAGATGCAATCATCTCAACAAGACCAACTTCTAATTCTGAAGGGTTCACATATCGCTACGATTCAACAACTCAAAACACATATTTTCATACTGGTTTCACACCAACGATTACTAATACAGTTACTTCAACAAACTATAATCTTTCTAGCTTTATCAGGAATGGATTGAATGTCTTTACTGGAGTTAACGGTTCTTACAATTCAGCTTCAACTATATCAGGATTTACACCATCTGCAGTTGGAACATATATAGGTGCTGAAAATTCCGGAACCCAAAGCCGACTCAACGGTGACATAGCAGAAGTCTTATTATTTGATACTAATCTCAATACCACAGACAGACAAATAATGGAAGGTTATCTTAACACCAAATATAGACTCTACAACACAGGCACAATCCCAACTACAACTCTTAGTTCTACAGAAAACACCAATGGTACAGATATTCTGTTTGATGGAGTTGAAGCAACCAATGTTAATATTGTTAACCCAAATACAATCACCGCCACCGTCCCAGCTCATGCTAATGGGGTAGTCGATGTCACAATTAATTCCGTTGATGGAAGTAGTGATACTCTCGCAGGTGGGTTCACTTACGCTCTTCCTCAAATCACATCAATTGATCCAGATCAAGGCCCTGATGGAGGTGGTCAAACAGTTACCATCACAGGTAGTAATTTTGCAGATGATGGAAGTTATCTAAGAAAAATAACAATTAACAACTCAACTGGTTCAGCTATAACCAACTATGAAGGCAATATTGTAGTTAACACACAATCTTTAATTAGTGCAGGCAAAATGAACTCCAATTGTTCAGACATTAGAATCAAAGATGTTGATAACACAACAGATCTCAATTATTACGTTGATGGTGGTTGTAACACTCCTAGTACTACTATATGGTTCACCAAATCTTCTTTGCCAACTGGTACTTCAACTTTTCTACTAACTTATGGTCATCCATCACTAACAAGCAACTCAAATATCAATAACTTTAGTTTTGCCTCAGTCCTAACAGATCCGAGTATTAGAATGTGGTTCTCTAGTAATGTTGCCTCTACTTCTGTTGATAATACCGAGGTTACCACTTGGCTAGATAGAGATGGCACAGCTAATAATCTGACATCCGTATCAGCAGTGGTGCTATCCTTCAAACCAACGAGCTTGATGGCAAACCAGTAGTTACACTTAACACTTCAAGATATCTCAATAACAGCTTGAATGTTGGTAACAACTTCACCATGTTCTCAGTATCCAGATATAATGGAGGTACTCATGGTAGGTTAATCTCATCTATTAATAATAACTGGCTATTTGGGTATCATGCAGCTTTTGAAGATAGGTTCTATTTTGAAGGTTGGGTACATCAGCCCAATCAAGCTCCCGATACAATCTGGGATCAGTATACTGGATCAAGCAATGGATCAATAAGTACAGTAGCTCGTAACGGTGTTCAGTTAGCTAGTAACAGTGCGGGAGTTGCTGGGCCAAACGGTATTTGTCTTAGTGGTTACGGTAATGCAACTTGTTCTTTGGAAAGATCTGATGGTGAGGTAGCTGAACTATTATTATTCAACACGCAGCTTAATTCTCCCCAAAAACAAATTATTGAGAGTTATCTAAACAACAAATACAAACTTTACAATACCACTAATATTCCCTCAACCAGTCTTGGTAATGAAGCTACCCCAACAACTGTCACAATAGATGGAAATGAAGCTACCAGCGTAAATGTTATCAACACTACCACAATTACAGCTAGAACACCGGCTGGATCTGGTACTGGTAAAGATGTGCAAGTTATACTTAGTAACAGTGATACTGCAACTGGCCCAGCCCTTTATGACTATGGATTTAGCAGTGTTCCTGATGCTCCATCTGATCTAAGTGCTGTTGATAATGAAGGTTTTGTTGATCTAAGCTGGACAGCACCTTCCTACAACGGTGGATCTCCTCTTACTGATTATATTATCACTTATTCTAATTCTAGTAATTTTACCAATCCACAAATATACAATGATGGAGTAAGCACCAACACCTCAGCTACCTTAAGCCTACCAGTAGGACAAGACTATTATTTCAAAATCAACGCAGTTAATAATATAGGCTCATCATTGGATTCCAACACTACCTCACTATTGAATTTTCACTGCGATACAGACCTTGGAGGAGCAAACTTCAATCCAGCAGATGGAACTAATCTAGCAGGAATATACTGTAATATCGATACTTTCACAATCTCACCAGGAACTACAGTAAACACTACAGATGGAGAAAAAGTTGAGATTTATTCAAATAATTCAGACATCCAAGGAACATTTAACGCCCAAGGACGAGGCTTCAACGGAGGTATTGCCAATGGTTGTGTTCCATCACCAGGCTTTGGACCAGGTGGTGCTATTGCACCAATAGGCAACTACGCTGATGGAGCAGGTGGAGCTTATGGAGGAGAAGGTGGAGATGGAGATACAGGATCCTTTGGTGGAGCAAGTTATGGCTCATACAGACAACCAACAGATCTAGGTTCAGGAGGTTCAGCTGCACGTGGTGGTTGTAGCGGAAACTCTTCTGGTGGTGACGGTGGTGGAGCAATCAAAATTGTTTCAACAGGCACAGTCACAGTAAACGGCACAATCAATGCCAATGGTAATGATGCAGTTAATAATTCCTATACTGGAGGAGGAGGCTCTGGTGGTTCAATCTGGATAGATGCAGGAACACTGGCAGGTAGCGGTACAATTACATCCAACGGTGGAGGAACACATGACTCTGCAGGTTCAGGATCAGGAGGAAGAATTGCACTATACTATACTACCAAAACATATTCAGGAGCAACTACAGCTTACGCAGGTCTACAATTGAGTGAAACAACAGTCCAAGAAGGAGGGGCAGGAACAATCTACGAAAAACCAGCAAGCTTAAGTGAAGGTAATCTCTCCATAATTGGAAATGTAACTACTGGATTCGATGATACAGTATTAGACAACACAACTGAAGGAGTAATCACCCTTGATAATCTTACAGTTGAGAATGCGGATGTGTATTACAAAGAAAACCCTCTTAACATAGCCAGTACTTTGTCTATCAACAACGCAGCTGATCTAACCATTGGAACTCTTGGTACTCACAATATCACAACACTTAATATCAATTCTGGAGGAGATTTGTATCAAGACAGAAATAATTCCGGAAACACCCCAACGGATAGTCTTATATTAAACACTAATAATGTTACTGTTAACACTGGAGGAAGAATTTTTGCTCAAGGCCGAGGTTTCAACGGAGGAACAGCCAATAGTAGTTGTACAGGAGTAGCAGGCTTTGGCCCAGGAGGAGCCACAGGCTCAAGTGCTACCGCTAGTGATGGAGCAGGTGGTGCTTATGGTGGTGAAGGAGGTAATGGAGATAATGGTGCAGCTGGTGGAGCAGGTTATGGTTCCTATCGTCAACCATCTCAGCTTGGTTCAGGAGGATCAGCAGCCGCAGGAAATTGTACTAACAATACCTCAGGAGCTGATGGTGGAGGAGCTATCAAGATTGTCGCAACAGGTACAGTATCAATTAATGGTAGTATCAACGCAAATGGAAATGATCTTACTACCAATAATTCTTACTCAGGTGGTGGAGGTTCAGGTGGTTCTATCTGGATCGATGCTCCAACTATTGCTGGAACAGGCTCTATCACTGCTAATGGTGGAGGAACTTATGACAGCGCTGGTAGTGGTAGTGGAGGTAGAATAGCTCTATACTACACAACCAAATCTTTCTCTGGAACCACAACAGCTTATGCAGGGGGAGCCTTTGAAGCTGCTGTTCAAATCGGTGGCCCTGGTACTATTTATGAAAAACCAACAAGTCTCACTAATGGTAATCTCTTCATCTTAGGTAACGTTGCAACTGTCTTTGATGACACTATCTTAGATACAACAACAGAAGCAACTATCACCCTTGATAATCTTACAGTGACTAATGCAGATGTCTTCCATTCTAATTCTATCATAACTATTTCCCAAAATACTAATCTTAATAATGCAGCAACTCTTAGACTCGGTACTCTAAACACTCACTCTTTTAATGAACTAACCCTCAACTCAGGATCTACACTAACTCACGCAGATAACTCAACTAGTCAAAGTAATGTCCTAAACTTCACAGTTGGGAATCTTAATCTTAACACTTCTGCCTCTATCAACCTTAATAGTGTTGGTTTTGATGGTGGTGCAGCTAATAATAGTTGTCTTACTTCTCAAGCAGGTTTTGGCCCAGGTGGAGGTTTGGCTCAAGTCTATTCTGGAGGAAGAGATGGTGCTGGAGCTGGTCATGGTGGTCTTGGAGGTACTGGAGATATGCCAAGTACAGGTGGAGCTGTTTATGGATCAGCTAGCCAACCAACCCAGCTTGGTTCAGGAGGCTCAGGAGCTACTGGACAATGTAGTGGTGCTTTATCAGGAGGTAATGGTGCTGGTGCTACCAAAATCACAGCCACAGGCACAGTAACTATCAACGGATCAGTTAGTGCTAATGGGGACAATGGAGGAAATAGTAGTTATGATGGTGGTGGAGGTTCAGGTGGTTCTATCTGGATAGTTACCAACACCTTAGCAGGTTGTGGTAGTCTAAATAGTAATGGTGGTAATGGTAACTCAGGTGGAGGAGGAGCAGGTGGTAGGATTTCAGTAGATTATATAACAGATGCTAGGTGTCCAACGTTTGTAAATAGTTTTGCTGGAGGCTCAGGTATTTCGGGTGCAGGTCAAAGTGGAACTTATTTTGATAGTTCAATTCCTCAAACAAACTTAACAAGTGCAATCTTTGACTCTATTCCTAGCCCTGTTAGCATCAGTGCTACATTTGATGCACGTATTAAAAACCTACTTAACCAAAATGGTGGTAACCTTAACAACAACTTAACTTGTCAAGTAACCATCACTGGCCCAGGAGGGTATAATCAAACTATAACTAGTGGTACAGTAAGTAATGGTGTTTGTATTCTACCAAGCTCATTCACTGCTCCAACTATTGCTGGCAGTTACAACGCTTCAATAACCGTAGTTGGGGCAACTACGGAGACAAATTCAACTTTACCATTTACTGTATATGCTGCAGCTTCTAACAAAGCCGAGGAAGATTCAGGTAACGCTGGTCAGCCAACATATGCAACATTAACAATCAATCCTAATACCAATATAATCGGAGTTTCCACAGTCAGTATTACTGCAAATGGTTTGATTGATTCAGCTAACGGTCAAGCTCTCAATGGAATTCCTTGTACCTTTACTGTCACAGGGCCAAACTCATACAACCAGCAATTTGTAACAGCTAATATTATTGGAGGTCAATGTAGTTATAATTTCACTCAATTCCAATTACCAAGTGTGTCTGGATCCTACAACGTTACCTTAACAGTCGAAGGTGATAGTGGTAATTTGACCACCCCAGCATCGCCTTTTTCTAGAGAATTTGATATCAATCTTAGTGGAGGAATTCTTCCTGGAGCTACAACCACAATTCCTGACCCAGTCAATTATACTACCCAAACCAATCCAGTCTTTTACTCACCAGTCCTCAAAAAATTCAATACTACTACCAATGTTGATCAAGGTACCCCATGTAAAATCATTCTTTACTATGATAGTGTTTTTCATAGTGAATACACAAATACAGTAAATATTAATGGTCAATGTGTAGTCACCATACCTTACACGAGTATCATTGATGGCAACCTAACTGCCAATACAGAAGTAACCCTTAACATCAATGGAACAGATTTTGATTTCTTATCAGCAGAGTCAACTATTACAGTAGTTGGGTTCCCTTCTCACAAAGCTCTTGAGGATGTTAATAACCTTACAAGACCAGTGTATACAACAATTACAACAAATCCATCACCAAGTTACATTGATAATAATATAACTCTTGCAGTTAATGGTCTTCAAGACTCGGCTAATCTTGACCCACTTGGTTCAACCACTTGTAACTTTAGTATAACTGGACCAAACAGCTTTGCTTTGAGCAAACCAAATATTACGGTTATAGCAGGGGTCTGTTCAGTAACTCTTAATGGAAACACAGAACTACCAATAGTTGATGGGACTTATTCATTCACAGTTACTACAGCTGGAGACAATGGAACTTTGACCACACCTGCGACTAATTTTGGTAGAAACTATGATATATTCTTATCTGGTAATCTAATTCCAGGAGCAAACACTTCAACTCAAAATCCTTTGTTAATTGGACTTCCAGCAACTATTACATCTCCAGATATCGACAAAGCTGATGATACAACTAATATTCCTAATGGAACAGTCTGTAAGATTGTAATGCAAATTGATAGCAACCCAGCAACAGAATATGGTTCAACCATAAATAACGGTAGGTGTATAGCCACAATTCCTAGTAATGATCTTACTGCACAAGGTACAGCCTATATCAAAACCGTAGTATCACTTTTTAACTCTGATTACAACACTGAATATACTTTTGAAACTGCCAATTCAACTTTCCCAATTAGGTTCCCGCCAACTGCTCAAATCTGTGCTAATCCAACCTTTAGGGATGATGATGGAAATACAGCCCAAAATGGTAGTGAGCCACTTCTAGCAGGGGTATCAACTAGGTTATATGATAGTCTTTCACAATTAGTAGGTTCTCTTACAACTTCATCAACAGGACCAAATTGTTTCACTGATTTATTTGATGGTATTTATAGACTAGAACAAACACCCCAACTGGTGGAACGAATACTATACCAAATGATGGAGCAACTCCAGAATATGCAAACATCAATCTTGGAGTAGGGGCAACAGAAAACAGAACCTTTGGATATAATGGTAATAATAATATCTGCCCAAACCCAACATTTATTGATGTTAACGAGAATGGAACTTATGGAGGAACTGATTATCTGTTAAGCGGACAAAATGTAAGACTGTATTTATCTTCTAACTTAATAACCCCAATTGCTACTATTACAACAGATGGTACAGGTGGAAGCCCTTGTTTCACTAATGTTGTTCCTGGTAGTTACGTTGTTGAGCAAACTATTCCAAACTTCTCCGAATCAACTACTGGAGGTACTGTCTCTGGAAACAATATCCAATACTCAATTACTCAAAACTTTGGTCAAGCAACTAATCGCCAGTTTGGATTCAAAATTATTCCATCAGGTTTTGCTAAAGAAGATTCAGGTAACCCTGGTCAACCAACACATACAGCAGTAACTCTAAAAACAACAATCAATCCAACATATAATGAGCAGTCTTTTGTAGGTTACCCAACCTCTGCACAAGTTACAGGATTAATTGACTCAGCTACCAATCAATTACTTAATGGCTCAGGAATTTGTGATGCAACTTTCTCAGGACCTTCATTCTCATCACCTATCACTATAACTAACCAGGATGTTATCAATGGAGTTTGTGCGATCAACGAAACTATTGGAAACAACAGTACAGTTATTCCAGATTCAGTTGGTGTAAATAATATTGTAATCTTCACAATTGACGGCGATAGTGGGCCACTTACAACTCCTGATCATTTGTTCGATGTGGATCAAGCAGTAACTACAGTTTGTTTTGATACCTTTGCTGATTACGATGGTGATGGTGTTCAAGATAGTAATGAGCCACAAATCAACGGTATTTCAACTAATCTTGTTCAAAACCCAGGTAGTATTACAGTTCAAACAATTAGTTCAACCGGAGCAGGACAAACTTGTTTCACCCCAGCTGATATCACACCAAGTATCACTTATCAAGTTGTACAAACAACCCCAACTGGAGGTGTCCTAACTAATGGTAACACAGCAACTCAAGACGCAAACGCTCTTCCAAATGATGGAGCTACAATAAATAACACAACACGAATCTATTCTTATCAAGGAGACAGTACAATTACCCCAACTGCCTTTAGAGATGATAACCAAAATGCAACAAATGACTCCGAGCCAGCAGTTACAGGAATATTAGCCACACTCAAGGACGCTTCAGGTAATACTATTACTTCTAACTTAGTAATTAATGGAGTTAATAATTTCCCTAATCTTCTTAGTTCTAGTGTCAATGGTGGTAACTACACAATTGAAATCAATAAAAACTCTCTTAATGTAGTCTCAACAACAGTAGAGCCAAGAGTCATAACTCTAAATAATGGAGCTAGTGTAAGTGAAGCTTTTGGATTTTATTCAGCCACTACAGTTTGCCCATATCCTACCTTCCAAGACTTCAATGGTAATGGTGTTCAAAATACAGGGGACTCTAATCTTACTGGACTTACTACGAACTTGGTAAGAGTAAGTGATAGTCAAACTGTTCAAACACTTAGTACCAATGGTACAACTTGTTTCACCAACGTTATTCCAAATAATTATAGAGTTGAACAAACAACTCCAAATGGTGGAATTTTGACATCAAGTTCTAATATTAGTGGTAATGTTTCAACTGGAAGTCAACCAGGAGGTGCAGGAACCACAGCCTTATTCCCAGTAGCTACTCAATTTGGAATTAACGAAACTGTTAGGTTTGGTTACCAAGGTTCTGCTCAAATCTGTCCGTACCCAACCTATGAAGATAGAAATATCAATGGAACTCAAAATCTTCCTGAAGATATAAATATTAACGGCTTAACCACAACCCTTAGAAATGGTAACGGTACAGAAGTTAGCTCACTTTCAACTAACGGTACAACTTGTTTCACTGGCCTATTAGATGGTTCATATAGGGTAGTGCAAACACCTCCTGCTAATACCACTTCAACAACTGGTGGAATTGATAAAGTTGTCAATGTAACTGGCCAAGGAAATATCAACACTCAATTTGGATACAATGGAGCTCCTCAAATCTGCCCAGTTGCTTATCGAGATGATAATAGTAATGGAGTAAACAACTCCGAGCCTCAACTATCTGGAGCAACTCTAACTCTTAGAGATGAAGTAGGTACTTTCATAGAATCAATTATTTCTAGTGGTGGTGAAGATTGTTTTTCAGCTAGTTTGGTTGTGGGTGATGAGTATCAAGTAGAGGCTGAAGTTCTTTCTAACTACACAATTACCTCCACAACTAATCCTGTTACTATTACCAACCTTGGATTTGCCCAAAAATACACACCAGAATTTGGTTATAATGGTAATGCTACTGTTTGTGTAACTCACACCTTCATTGACGCAAATACTAACGGTGCCTTCAATACAGGTGAAACTCTTCTAGCAGGGATTAATACTAGAATAAGACAAGCTGGTTCAAGTACAGATATCCAAGTTATTCCTACTCCAAACGAGTCTGGTGGAGCAAACCAATTCTGTTTCTCTCCAATTGCGCCTGGTCAATATACAGTTTTACAAGATACTCCAGCAGGGTCATCAAGTACTACTGGTGGTTCTCAAACCTTCAATGTAAGTGCCTCAAGTACAACCGACTTGGTATTTGGATACACCGGTAATGGTACAGTCTGTAATAATATATTTAATGATGAAGATTTTGATACTATATTTGATAATTCCGAGACCAGTTTAAGTGGATACACAGTTGAGCTTTTCTTACAATCCGATCTACTAACTCCAGTTAGAACACTCACATCATCAACTAGTGGAGCAACTTGTTTCTCAGGTCTATTCCCAGAAGACTACAGGGTTGTTGTTAGCAATATTACACCTGGATTCTCATCAAGCACAGGTGGTGACTTCATCGATAATACAATTAACGGAGTATCCAGTTTCATCAACAACAATTTTGGATATACAAACAACCCAGAGTTTGTACTTGGAGCCATTAGAGGGTTTGTCTATGTTGATCGTGATGAAGATGGTAATTACGAAGCTTTTGGTCAAGATACAGCCGAAATCACAGTATTTGATAATGATGTTCCAGTAACTGATCAAGAAATCAGACTTTATAAAGATTCTGGCGGAGCTAACTTTACTTTATTCTCAACAATACTCACAGATAATGAAGGTAGGTACGCCTTCACTGGACTAACCCCAGGAACTTACAGAGTAGTTCTTCCAAACGCTCTTGGTACCAAAGCAGTACTTCCAACAGTTCCAAGTTCTCCAATACTGTCAGGTGCTCAAGAAACTACTGATATATTTATTACCAATGATGAAAAAATCTCTGGAACTGACTTCTCAGTTCAATACACTGCTAGAATTTGTATTGATCACTTTGTAGACAAAAACAATGACGGTGTGTTTGATGCAGATGGTGATGATAATAATATTCTCACCACTTCTGATAACGATATTGATTTGACTTTAGCTCCTAGCCCTGGTGTGTACTATCAATTAGAATATCAATCCTTCAATGGTACTCAAGTTGCTAGTAATGGAAACGCTCAAGGTTACTTAATTCTTGGAGCTAACGGATGTATTGAAGAGCTTCCACCAAGAGATTACACAGTCAAGTTCCGATCTGATTTAGTTGATAATAATATAGGTAATGGTGGCTTAAGTTATACATCAATTTTTGATTCAAGATTATATGACCAAGTAACCACTAATCAAACTCTAACTATCTTCCTTGGTACTCAAGAAAACTTAACAGCAAGGACTTTCACTAACTTTGTACTAAACACAGCCACATCAAACTTGTCTGGAAGACTTTGGAACAGAAGACCAGGATATGAGCAAAACAATCTTATTTCATATAGCCAAATAGATCTTGATGGTAATGATAATTTAACAGGCACGGATACCACTAATGATTACGATTACGATAATGATTTTGTTTATAGTGGTCAAACAGTTGAGCTCCAAAAATGTTCCCCTGCATTTGGTGAAGATAGTAGTGACGTTAATATATGGAATGCTTCACCTCCGACCTCGTTAACAAATAGTAGTGGTGAGTTTAGCTTTAGTAACATTCCACCAGGAGGATATGCCGTAATCAGGCAAGTTGCTCTGCCTTTCACTAATTCAATTAGGGTGAGAGTTAACATCTGTGATACTGGTCCATTTGTGCCACTTGCAGGATTTGAATATCAGTCAACCGACTTTAATTCCAACTACATATTCTGGAATAACTACCCAGTAGGCATATATGGAACAGCGGGGGATGCACCAGGAACAAACTACACTGATTATGGTATTGAAGCTAGATTCCAACCACAAGCTCAAGCTTATCTATTTATTGATCAAAACCTAAATGGAGTATACGACTATTGGGAAGAGAACAGACCACTAGGTAATATTGATGGACAACTACAAGGAACTTTTGCTCAAAAAACATCCTCAGATGATCTAATTGATGAGATCTCCAGCTCTAATCAAGTTAGTTATTTGTTCCAAGCAATTATTCCAGATACCTATGATTATGAGTTAACCAGTCCAGTTAATGATACAGGTTATACAGGAATAACGCCAAATGAGTTTTTGCGTGAAGATGTTGTTATTGCTGATGCTTTTCAATCTCAAGGTGCAGTCGAAATACCTTTTGGGTTCGAGCCAACAACTAATTCCACAATTACTGGTAAAGTCTTTATTGACAGAGATGGAGATGCTGTTTATGAAGGTGACCTCTCAGATATTAATGATCCAATCACCTTATTCAATAATGATGTGGTAATACCAAACGCAATTGTAGATCTGTATTATGGAAGAGGTAGGATCTTAGGTGAAACCACTCCAACTTCTCCTTCCAATGAAAGGTTTGTAGCCTCAACCACGACTGACTCTTTGGGTGACTTCTCATTTACTAATCTAGCAGAAGGTTATTACTATACAAGAATAAGAACCTCTACTCCTTCTGGAACAGCATGTCAAAGATGCACAGCAAGTTATGATGATATATCAGTTGATACAGGAAATACTCAATTATCTCCACTAATCTACGTCAACAGAAGTTCAACAGCAACCTACAACATGACATATAACTACAATAGTCAATTGAATCTAAAAGCCTTCTATGACGGTAATAATAACCAAGTAAGAAGCCAATATGAGATTGATGTTTTTGGGGCTGGCTTTAGACTTATATTTAATAGTGATGGAAGTGTGGTTAATTTGGGTAGTAGGTTAGGTGATGACCTTGATCCAGGAAGTGGCTATACTCCTTTAGAGACCATAAACTTTGGTAATCTGCCGCCAGGGGATTATACAGTAGAAGTTTTGGATCTACAACCTGGATCAGCAGTTACTAATTTCTCTAACCCAGACACTAGCATCACCCTACTTGAAAGTGATAATTATAGTAGAGATTATCCTGTAAGTCCTTTTAATAATAATACATTTACAGGTACAATCTTCATAGACAAAACCACACTCAACCAAAGTTTTGAGCCAAATGGAGAAGATGGAAATGCTGGTTTAACCTTTGATAACGAAGTACCATTAGATGGCGCAACAATCTTTGCTACTGGGCCAAACGGAACTGTTTCAACCACAACTAATTCTAGCGGTTCATACACTTTCAACAATTTGCCAACAGGAGAGTATATCTTCCATAGATTTGACGCTCAAGATATTACTGAGAATAATCCAATTCCAAACATCAGTTGGAATAATACTCAATTCTCAAGTATTGAAAGTAGGTGTATCTCAGCAATTGCTTGTAAATCTTACTTAACTTCTCTTGTTCCTGCACCAAATAGAACTTGGATTTGGGGAAGTAATAATGTTGATGACCTTAAAGATGGTTATGCAGTCTATAATGCCAATAATATAAATAACAATATTGAGTATGTTTATACAGGTGATATTAACGCAAGATGTATTGATGATCGTAATGGTGATGGAACAATAACGTTTTATCCAGATATTAACTACACAGAATCTGTAATTAGTGGTTGTAGTTTTGAAATTGACACCCCAACTGGCCAAACCCTAAGCTTCACAGCCAACCAAAGTATTGAAAAGCTATACTTGCAACCAGGTACTTATACAATCAGAAAACTCAACAATGTAAGTGGTAGAGAAAACACCAATACTCAAAGATACGAACCTTCTATTAGTAACTTTGGTTCAGTTGATGAAGTTACCTTCTCCCTTCCAACAGGTAATCTATATGTTAATGCTTTGTTTAATTTCTTCCAGTTTGATTCACCACTGACCAACAACTCATCAATCACTGGTAAAACATTCTTTGATAGAGATGGTGATGGATTCCAAGATTTAGATGGTGCAGATAATAATATCAACACAATTGAAGATAATGATAGTTCATTAGTTGGGGTACAAATGACACTTAGTGGAGCAGCCAACAAAAACACCAATACAGCTAACGATGGTAAGTATCAATTCACAGATTTGGCTCTAGGAAATTACTCCATTAATTCTAATTTGATTCTTGGTAGTGTCCTTAGAACCTTAGATATTAGTCAGATCCAATTGATCAATTCTGGAAATGATTATGAAGTCTTCTTCCAAGCAAATGGATTCACACCAACCCCATCAGGTTACAGGGTTCACTTCTATTGGGATACCGAGACTGCTGATGTTGGAGATAAGATTCACACTTCTGCCAATCCATATGTTATATCAGTCACAAACAAACCAATTGGAGCTGATAGATTATGTGCTGTGGTAGCTGATAACAATGATGTAATTGTGCCACATACAGGAGATTGTCATCCTGTTCCGTAGTCATAAAATTCTAAAATAACCCCGCCAACAAGCAGGGTTATGTTTTATAGATTAATAAATTTTATCAATCAATCAATAAATTTTCAAAATCTCTTCTACAACTTTCAACATATGAGTCTTTGAAAGCACAATAATCCTCTACAGACATATGAACCTTCAAAAATCTTAATCTTAATTGATTACTATTATCGTCAAAATATGCTCGTGATACCCAAATCTTCTCCAAAACAATTCCAAACAGTTTAATATAAAAATACTTCTTTCTATCAACAGTTGATTCGACCAAGTATACTTTTAGCATGATTTTTTCTCTCTAAAATCTCTCAAACAACAAGGTATCTTTTAGTTAACAAGGTTGTTAGAAGTTGTCAAAAAAAAGTGGCATAAAGTGCCACTGTCGAGATTAGTTTGTAATTTTTGGACTTAATAATGAATTAAAAGAGTTGTTCAAAATCTCAATTTTTTTACTCCTCAACCAAAAACTAAAGTTTAGCCTTTCATTTTGAGTTAGCTGAATTTTCTTAACACCCAAAGTAATTATTCCACAACTAGAGCGATAAAAATTATCTATACTAGTTATTGGACAAGAAAAAATCAAAGAACTTTTCTTACCTTCAACCAAAAACAGCACTAGTAAAGGAGCAGCTCCGCAATAACGAAAAGCAAAACAAATCCCATGCTCTTTAGACAAGATGAACATATTAGGCTTCCTCCAATTCCTTATAACTCTTTCTAAAAAACTAAAAAAAGTCAAACCAAACTACAAATATATATTTTAAGTAGCTCGCTATTCATCCCAAACTTTAGAACTTTCTTTTTTTACAAATCTCTCTAATCTTTCCAACCCATTTTGTTTTAAATTACCAAAATCAATTCCACCAACCAACTCAGCGATTTGCTGGTACTTTTCCGGTCCAAGTCCAATAAAACCTTCTATCTCAGAATCATATCCACTTTGATTTTTGCCATACATATCTCCACTTCCACGAAGTTCCAGATCTTTTTGAGCCAACTCAAACCCACTGTGAATCTCACACAAGTATCTCAATCTTCGACTTCTAGAGAATTTTTTCCAAGTCACTAAGATGCATTGATTGTCTTTATAATCATTTCTACCAACCCTTCCACGCAGTTGGTGTAGGGCAGCCAAGCCAAATCTTTCACTGTTTAGAATTACCATCAAAGTAGCTTCGCCAACATCTACACCGACTTCAACAACAGTAGTTGTTACTAAAATTTGTTTTTCCATAGAATTTTTGAATTCATCCAGAATTTCTTTTTTTTCAGCTTTTTTACCATGTACTTCAAGTACTTTATCTCCAAAGACTTTCCCTAGTTTTCTGGCAGTCAAAGTAGTTGACCAAAGCTCTTCATTAGGTTCTTCTTGATCTGTCTCAATCCTTGGACAAACAACATAAACTTTTTGACCCAAATTAACTTTAGCTTGTATTTGGTTAATTATATTTGTTTCAAAATCTTCAAAATAATTAATCCTTGTGTTGATTTTCTTTCTACCCGGTAGAGTCTCCAAAAAATGTGGTTTCAAAGAAGAGTAAATACTCAATGCTAATGTTCTTGGAATTGGAGTTGCACTAAAACTTATATAATGTGGACTAGTTTTTGATTGATCCTTTTGGGATAATTTTTTTCTTTGCTCCACACCAAATCTGTGTTGTTCATCAACCATAACCAAATCAGGCTTCACTAATTCATTAAACAAGAGTGAATGAGTTCCAATCCAAAAAATTCTTTGATTCTTATCTTCGCACATTAGCTTATCTAGTTTTTTTTCCAGAGCTTTTTTGGTCAATTTTACTTCATCATTGATACAGTTTTTTTTACTAGAAAGATAAACCACTATTGGAAATCCTTGTTGAGTTTTTTTATTTGAATTATTACAAAATTGCAACAAATTAACATAATGTTGATAAGCCAAAACTTCCGTTGGAGCCAACATGCACACTTGCCCAGCTTTGAGATTCTTCAAATAAGTCAGGGCAATTAAAAAAGCCACTATAGTTTTGCCGCTACCAACATCCCCAACTACAATACGATTAATTGCGCGATTTTTTTTATTTTCACAAAGTTTTTCTACTATTTAGTCTAAGAATTGTCAAAACAAAATTGACAAAACGCTTCAATATTTTAACTATTTACACAGATGTTAATTCTACAACCAAAAAATATCTCTAAGTTACTAAAACACTTTTTCTTAATTTCATTGATAGTATTTTTTTCACTATCATTCAGCCTAACAGCAAATGCTGATGCTGGAGATTTGGATACAACTTTTGTCTCAAACCCAGGAGTTGCTGTTGGTGTAGGTGGAGCAGCTGAAGTATATAGCTTTGGTATTCAATCTGATAATAAAGTTATTATTGTAGGAAATTTCAATCAATATAATTTACAAGTTTCTCCAAGAATTGCTCGGATTAATACAGATGGATCTTATGACAGCACATTTAATGTTGGTACAGGTTTTTCAAATGCTGGTATTTTTCAATCTGTAGTCTATGATATAGAAATATTACCAAGTGGAGAAATATTTGTAGTTGGAATATTTGATAATTATAATGGAGTCCCTACCAAAAACATCATCAAGCTTTTCCCAGATGGAACCGTTGATACGTCTTTTGACCCTGGTGTAGGTAGTAATTTTTCAATTAATGATTTAGTTGTTCAGCCAGATGGTAAAGTAGTTATCACCGGAGTTTTTACAACCATCAACAGTATCTCAAGGCAAAAAATTGCAAGGTTAAATACTGATGGGTCTTTGGATACTAGTTTTGATGATGGAGCAGGGATTGGAGGTAGTCCTTTTGATATTGCACTTCAATCAGACGGAAAAATAATTGTTTCAGGTCAGATAACTTCTTACGACGGAGTAAGTCAAAATAGTATCTTTAGACTAAACACTGATGGTAGTTTGGACACATCATTCAATACTGGGTCTGCAACAGGAAGCGGTCCAATTTATTCTTTGAATGTTCTAACAGATGATAAAATTTTGATTGGGGGAGATTTCACAAACTTCAATGGCTTTTCAATATTTGATATTGCTAGGCTCAACTCAGATGGTAGTATCGATACTACCTTTGATGATGGGGCAACTGGGTTTAATAATGTTGTTTATGACATTCACCAATCCTCCATTGATAACAAAGTATATGTGGGTGGTAATTTTAATTTTAACTCAGGGGTTAACGGAACATTTAATCACGTTGTCCGACTAAACACTGATGGGTCTTTTGATAGCACCTTTGATAACCTCACTGGTTCTAGTAATCCGATCAACAAAGTTCTGGTTGATTCCAATTCTAAAATTCTCATAGGCGGGCTTTTCAGTTCATATGATACAGTCCCTATAGGCCGAATAGCTAGATTAAATGGAGTAGATCCTACTATTATTTCTTCAACCAACTATGGGTCTGCTAATTGTAGCCCTGATCCTGCAACAATAGAAATTGATACTATAACCTGTTTAATCGATTTGATAGGCTCAAGTTTTGATAATTATGGACTACCTGGATCGGGTATTACTGCAAATCTTGATGGTCTTGGTACTGGAGATTTTTGTACAATTCTCAACAATAATACATCATTAGCTCAACTTAGCTGCACCAATATTCCAACCACTGGTGGTATCACAGGAAGTATTAATGTGCAGACCAACGACACCTCAACAGTCACTAACATTGATAATATTACACTTCAAAATACAGTCGTTGACACAGATAATGATGGGGTAAACGATAGCCAAGAAAATTCAGATGGAACAGACGCAAATGATCCAAATGATTATCTGGATAATGATGGAGATAATGTTCCAGATGAAGTTGAGAACAACGAAGGAACTGATCCATTTGATCAAACAGATTTCCTTGATGATGATAATGGTGGGCTACCAAATTATGTAGAAGATGTGCTTATTCCAAATAATGGTGGCTCTCCTCTAAATAATTCAGATAGTGGAGATGATAGTGACCCAGATAATGATGGAATCCTGGCATCGCTAGAGCAATTGGCTTTCAATAGTGGTGATGGAAATGGTGATGGAATTCAAGACTTCATACAATCGAATGTAACAACAATATATAATCCCTTGATGGATAGTTATGTAACCATGCAAGCTTTTCAATGTGTTGATATTGAAGAATTTGAATTTATTGATGAGAAAGATAACTTGATTCAAGATGAGAATTTTGATTACCAATACGGTCTTCATAGATTTGTTATTAATTGTCCTGGAACAGGTGAAGAAGCTATCGTCAGATTTTTCTGGGGAAAAGAGCTTGATGTTTCTAATTGGTTATATCGAAAATATGATAATGAGTCTTACTTCACTTACAATGATGTTGAGTTAGATGAAGAAACAATAAATAACACAACTATAACCACTTCTACTATAACTATAACTGATGGGGGAGAATACGACATTGATAATCTAGCTAATGGTCAAATTATTGATCCAGCCGGGCCAAGTATACAAAGTAATAATGATACATCCATTTCTCAATCCAACCAAAATAATTCAAGTTCCAACCTACAAAACAATTTAAATAATTTAATCAGAACAGGTGGCTATTTCAGAAACAATATTAACTTTTTCAATAATCACTGGATTATTATTATTGATTTCTGGGTTATACATTTTACTAAAATCCAAACTAAAAACTCCCAACTAATTGTTGGGAGTACACCTAAATTGGATAAGCTTTGATTCTTTTGGCAGACTCAATTAGCTCTTCATAAATTGCAAAGTCGTGACCATCTAAAGTTTTTTTAGGTCCGTTATAAAGAATTACAATGTGTCCGATTTTTCTATTATCTTTGATACCTTTTTTGGCATAATCATATATTCTAACCAAAAAATTTCCATTATTTTTATCAAGCAAATCCACAATTGGGTCTTTAGCAAAATAATAATTATTTCCTTCTCCAGCCCCAACAATGTTGATCATAGAGGCTATTGGAGTATTCATTTTTGGCTCAATTATTTCTTGACCAGTTATTGCTAGTAGATGGTTCTTAGCTTGTGATACATTAGATGCCTCAGTAAACAAATGTCCAGAATTGTGAAGTCGTGGAGCAACTTCATTAACCCAGACTTGTCCCAGATTGTCAATAAACATCTCTATAGCTAATAGACCAACACAACCAAAAACTTCAGCTGTTTTTTTAGCAATGTTTTGGATCTGTTTACTTTGTTTTAGGCTTCTAATCTTGGCTGGATATTCAACAATTTCAACTTGATTGGAGTCTTTTCCAAACTCCATTCTAACTGGTGGATAATAAACCATATTGCCCAATTGGTCTCTACATACTATTACAGAAATTTCTTCGCAAAGATCAATTTTCTTTTCCAAAATAGCTGGAACTGAATGATCAGGGATTTCTTTTAGAGAATAGATTATTTTGACACCAAAACCGTCACGACCTCCAAATCTTGTTTTCCAAATCATTTGTTGTTGAATGTCAGAATTATTAACAAAAGAATCAAGAGTCAAAAAAGTGGAAGTAGGAATATGGTTTTTTTCTAAAACTATTTTTTGTTTTAATTTGTCTTGAATAAGAGACAAAGGGTTAGCAAAACTATTACAGTTTACTTTCATTTGATTTTGCAAAAAATCCACCGCCAAATGATTAACATTTTCTACCTCAATAGTTAGGAATGAATTGGGTATTTTTACTAACTCAGTGCCAAACCAAACAACATGTCTAAACTCTCTAACATCGCCAATAGTGTGGTTGTATCTAGTACAAGGATCATTTTTTTTACATAAAAACTTGATATTAACTCCCAGTTCTAAGGCAGCAACTTGCATCATTCCACCAAGCTGACCACCACCAAGTACATATACAGTTGGCTGTTCCATTTCATCCTCTAATATAAAGAACCAAAAAAATCTTACTCAATGACAAAAAAATGTCAACAAAAACTACGAACTCACCCTGTAGTACAAACTCATGCTTGATTAGCTAGTTTGTTGACCAAATTAGTTTCTAAGTATATACTCCTCCAATAAAATTACCTATGTTCAAGTTAGTTATTACACTCACTATTCTACCCATATTTGGTTTGTATTTTGTTGGAGATTTGAGTTTTTAGCTAAAACAGCAAATATTATGGGATATGTTGGATTAGTGTTAATGTTGTGGAACGTTATTCTTGGAGCCAAACCCTTGTCACGGTTGATATCCAAAGATTATGTAAGACTAAACAAAATTCATCGTGCTTTGCGTAAGTATGGTATTTTTTTTGTATTGTCTCACCCACTAATTCAAATGTATTCATATCTTGAGAATTTCTACTGGATCATTACTCCTTTGATAGGAAATGAGCTAGAACTACATATTTCGTTTGGTCGCCTTGCTTTGCTAATATATTTGATTATTTGGATAACTTCTGTGCTTTTGAAATCTAGAATTCGATATAGACCATGGCTTTATATACATTATCTAACTTACCCTTTGGTTTTTCTGGTTTTTCTCCATCTTCGTGATATTGGATATTATTGGGATAATCTTCCCAGCTTAAATATATTCATCACAATTCTTTTTGGGCTATATATAATATTTTTGGGCTACATGTTTTTATATCTAGCTGGTTTTTCAAAAAAGTTTATACACTTGAAAATATTCAAATAATAGGGAAGGGTGCTAAGGTTGCTATTTTAGATCTAATCACTGCTGATAAAAAAGCGCTCTCAGCCAATGCTGGTCAATATGTGTATTTGCAACTTAATGGTTTTGGTGAGTCCAGACCGTTCTCGATACTTAGTGTTGAGGGTGATAAGCTTAGACTTGGAATCAAATTAGAGGGTAGATTTACCAAAAAAGTTCATCAACTCAAAGCCGGAAAAAATGTAAATATCTTTGGACCTCTAGGGCAGTTCACCGCTGAGGGTCACAACCAAAAAGACAAAATAATTATTAGCGGTGGAATTGGAATAACTCCTCTAATTGCTTTTGCCAAAGAGTATTTTACACCCAATTCAATCTTTATTGTATGTAATAGATTTAAAGAAGATGTGGTAGACTTGGATGATCTCAAAAACTCAGTACCTTCCAAAAACCTTTTTGAATTTTATTCACAAGAAGATTCTATAACCAATCCTCACCACAAAGCTTGTAGACTTGATCAACAAAATCTCCAAATCATCTTAGCTAGCAAAAATCTGAATAAATATAAAGTTTTTTTGTGTGGCTCTTCTGGTTTTATGAAAAGCATAATAACCAATCTTTTATCTATAGGGCTAGACAGGAATAATATATACACAGAAGAGTTTAGCTTTTGATGAACCTGTCCAATTTAATTTTGCCAAAGATATTCAATTTTGGTAATGTGTTCGATATGAATTCCAAAAGTGTTGCAGTAGTAATAATTTCTCTAATTGTTCTTGTTTCTGGTGGATTGATTTTATTTTTCAATTCTCAAAGTAACAATAAGTCAACTAATGAGCTTGCCAGCAGTGAAAGTAGTTTAGTTGAGGATCGAATATCTGAACCAAACAAACCAAACTCTAGTACATTACCAAACGACCCTAACAATGAAGACCAATCAGTTGTCTTACAAGTAGCTGAAGATTCTAATAATGATAAAGAGGGATCTCAGTTCACTGATGGAACCTACAAAGAAGAAGGTACTTATAGGATTCCACGAGGTGCAGATGAAGAAATTGTTGTTAATTTGACCCTTGAAGATGATATCGTAACTGATTTAAGTGTTGAGCTATTTGCAACTGAAGGTCAAAGTTTGATTCATCAAAACAATTTTCGCAAAGGTTTTAATGCTGATGAATTGATTGGAAAAAATCTTGAAGAAATCTCGCTTAGCAGAGTTACAGGAGCTTCATTATCTACTGCAGCCTTCAATAAAGCTATTAGTTCAATTCAATCTCAAGCAATGTAATGGCTATCAAGCTACAAAATCTTGAACCAATTGAAGGTCTTGGAACCTTTTGGTACTTTGAATTAGAGCGGGGGAGGGAATTACAAATTTTGCCCATTTTGAAGAATACTATCAGAGAGTTTAATCAAAATTATTCTAGGTTTGACGAAAATTCTTTAGTTTCTCAGTTAAACAAGAACAAAGAATTAGAAGTTGATAATGAAGAGTTTATAGAATTATTAAGGTTAGGAATTATATATTATACGAAAACAAATAAGATCTTTAATTTTCTTTTGGAGGGACAATTAACCAATCTAGGTTATGATAAAGATTACACTTTCCAAGAAAAAAACAATCAGTTAAAACTACCCAGTCCTAGTTTGGATTTAATAATCCAAAACAAAACAATCTTCCTAAAAAAAGGAGGTGTTGATTTTGGAGGTTTTGGTAAAGGCTTTTTAATTGATAAAATTTCCAAAATCTTACAATCACAGTTCCAGTTGCAAAATTTTATAATCAATGCAGGAGGTGACATTTTTTGTCACACCAAAGAAGCACAATCATTTCACCTTCAACATCCAACCAAAAAATCTCAATCCATTGGACAAATAGAAATTTCCAACTCTGCAATTGCATCCTCATCAACTTTTTTGAGAAACTGGAATACCAATAAGGGAAAAAATAAAAACCATCTAATCAATCCATTTACGCAAGATTCGATTGAACCATCTGCAGTTTTTGTAACTAGTAATACAGCAGTGGAAGCTGATATGTGGGCTACAACAATTGCAATTGCTAATGAGAAGCAAATTCATGAGTTTCAAAAAAATACCCTATTGAGTATTTAAAAATTACTAATAAAGAAGTGCTAAGATCAAATTTATTCAAAAAAATAGAATAACAAAACCAAAACAAATTACCCAACGATAGTCAGGTAATTAGATATTATTCTCACAAAATAGATTTAATTTAACGTAAATTGTTAAGTTCTATTGGAGGTTTTGACGAAAATCTTGGAAGTGTTAGAGTAGCTTGGTTGGTTTTTGTAATAATCAACTTATAGAATTGTAGGAGTGAAATTGGTTCAAAAATACCATTTTCAACTATTGCAAAACCCAATAATTGCTCCCTATCTACCAAAGCCGTATCCCCAAACCAAAAAACATGCTCAGAATAAATTTTTACCTTTCCTATAAATTGACAAGGTAGATTCGAATTTTGTTGATAAAACCAAAATCCAGCAAATAGCTGATCAAGAGGTGCAATGCAACATTTTTTGGATTGCTCGCAATTTGGATGAACTAACTTAGCTTCCAAGATTGGCCCAGTTGATTGGTATGCTTCTTTTCTGATTTGATTACTCATCACTAAATATACTCATTGTCTTCACAAAAAGCTATAACACATATTCCAAGTTTTTGCAATACTATAATCACTAAAAAACCCTGCTCAAAAGCAGGGAAACTTTGGAAATAATATTATGACTCAAGTTTTCTTGGATATAAGAAAAAGTTAACTGCTAGTAGTAATTTTTTGATGACAAAACCAAAATTCATCAATGCTAAAATATTCACAACAATTCCTAGAATACCTACAAAAGGTAAATATATAGCAATAAAGTGAATCAACAAAAATACCACATAAGTTAGTAATACAACATTAAGTGTCTTCATCTTGAGATTAAGTGTATTTTTGACAAGATTACCCGCATAAATTGGTAGGAAAAGGGAGCTAAGAAACAACAAACCATAAATAATCATAGCCAATGGAATTAGGGCAGGGAAGAAAAACCACACAAGAAACACAAACACTATTGGGAATAATACTATAATTCCAAGACCAATAAGCAAATCTTTCATTGCTCCACCATCCAGCTTTAATGTGGGAATGTGTATTCTATTTCGCTTATTAAGTAAAAATAGTAAGATTATCAAACCAGCTATTGAAGTTATTTCTTTCAAACCAACTAATCCAAAGCCAAAACCTCTAGCCATTTTCTTAGCTTCTTCACCATCAGCTTTTCTTTCCACAGCTTCATCAAGCATTATTTCTCCGGCTACAAAAGTACTGATTTCTTCGCCAGAATATTCATCATAACTACCATAAAAATCACCATTTACAATTGTATTAGTAATTGTAAGGTCTCCAGTACCAACTACCAAATCGCCATTAATTGTAGCATCACTAATTGTCACTTGTCCACCAGCAACGACCAGATCTTCTTGAATAACACCACTAATTGTCACTTGTCCACCAGCCACCCTTAATGTACCGCCAACTCTATTAACATCTACATCAACTTGTCCACCAGCTATGTTTCCATTACGCTCGATCCCACTCTTCACACTAACTTGTCCACCAGCAGCTACCAAATCTTTTTGAATAGGTGCATCAACAGTAACTTTACCACCAGTCACATAAAGATTAGAAGCCGTCTGATTAACCTCAACCTCATCTCCATTTTGAAACTCTGCTGCGTTTACATTTACAAAAGACAACAAAAAAAGCCCAACAATTGCAGCAATGGTTGAGAATTTTACAAATATATTATATTTAGACATAAAGTATTTCTTTACACAAGCAAAGGTATTTTCTACAAATATGTCAAGAAAAGTCAATCTATTTTAAATAAAAGATCCAAAGCTTTTTCCAATTCAGCTTGGCTATAACTACTCATACAACTCAAAAGACCTTTGTTGACCATATCCTTACCAACTCGATTACAAGCACCCTTGGCAGCCAAAAGCAAATAAAAAGTTTCTTCACAAGCCTCATTTTCTTCAACTTCTCTTTTGATTGACTCAAGTTGACCAATGATCTTGTTGATGTTTTGGATAATTTTTTTTCTATCTTCAACGGCGATTTGAAAGTTTTTCATAAGAATTCTTATACCTATACCCCCTATGGATAATATTTCTTAATGGGTTTGTCAAACTAGGTTTTTCAGTAAATACCCAAAAACAAATCCAATCAGCGAAGCGACACAACCTATGATAAGATTCTCCATAATTGATTTTAATAAATTTCTACCTGTGATTTGATTTCTAATCAATCCAAGAATTGAAAAAGCCAACAAAGAAAAAAATACTGAATACGCAAAAACATATATGCTATCTATAAAAAAAATATATGGCAAAAGAGGTATAAAACCAAAAAACACAAAAGAGACAAATGTAAACATTCCATGAACAAAAGTGTGTTTGATAGATTGTTCTGAACTTTTTTTGTCCAAGTCGCTTGAAGCTCGTAGCGAAAGAAAGTTCCCCAGCCCCATACTAGAACCATCAGCAAAAAGACTTGCTATACCTAAGACAAGAACAAGAGTAGGGGTGATGCTAGAGACCGTAGTTTGTCCAGCTCCAACAAAACTACTAATAATTGCAAATGTAGTTACAACTCCATCATTACCCCCATAAATTATTTCCTCCACATAATGCCTCCAATCAACTGATCTTTTCATAAAAGAATTCTAAAAAAACAATCAAAAAATGTCCACCCAGCAATTAAAATAAAAAACGACTAAAACTTTGAAGAGTTTCGAAGTAACTCGCACAAAGTTTTAGTCAAGAAGTCAAAAAATATTTCGGTCAAACTTGTTTTGTCAAAATACTAATAATCAACCGAGGCCTCCGAAGATTTTCAATCTTTGGAGAGGGTTAGTTAATAACCGTCTGCACTATAGTTCCAGTATAGGTTCCAGCCTCCACAAAAGCAGGTACTCTAAGTCCAAAGGTACTTCCATCAATATCAAATCTACCTGGTTCAACTGCTGCACTGGTGTTAAACAATGTATATTGAGTAGTTGTGTTAGTGACTAAAG
>JAAUSE010000012.1 GCA_012031925.1 Candidatus Altimarinota bacterium | reverse complement strand
ACATTGTTTAACTTAAAAGTTTTAGAGATTTTAGGTTGGTATAATCCATATACCAAAGAAGTCAAGTTTAACAATGAAAGAATAAAACATTATCTTCAAAACAACACTGAAGTTTCTCAATCTGTATCTTCATTGTTCAAAAAACATAAAATAATCAACTAAATAATTTATTATTCCTATGACTGACACATCAATTGACACGTCCACACTACAAACTATTCTAAGCAATTTAGTTACAGAACCAAACGATGTTAAAATAGAAAGAATCGTAGATGAGCAAGGAGTTTTGCTCACGGTTCAGGTAAACAGCAACGATATGGGAATAGTTATTGGAAGGAGTGGAGTTATGGCTAACTCCATAAAAACCATCATGAGAGCTTTAGGTAAGGCCAATAAAATGAATATTAGAGTAGATTTCTTAGAGCCAGATGGTTCAAGTAGAAAAAAGATTAGCCCCCAAACATCAGAAAAATCTGCAGAACCTGAAATTGAATCTACTGAAGAAGTTATCGAACTTAACTAACGTATTCAAATGGAAAATGGATATGAAAAAATGCCAAAGACTGGCATCAACTCAAGCAGAGTGATCGTAATTTGTCACATATTTATTTAGAGAAACCTGCTATTTACTCTCTACTCCCCAAAGACTTATCGTCCAAAACTATATACTGTTTAGGTAGTGGGAGTGGACAAGAGTGTGATTATATTATGAATCTTGGAGTCAAAAAAGTAATTGGCTCAGACAATTCAGCTAATTTACTAGAATATGCTCAATTACAGTACCCGCTAATTGAGTTTGAGTTGAATGATATGAATAATTTGAAACTCGAGTCCAACAGTAATAATATTGTTTTTTCAAGCTTAGCATTTCACTATATTGATAACTGGAACAAATTATTAAAAAGTGTTCATCAATCTCTAAAAAGAGATGGAGAGTTGATTATCTCCACACATCATCCAATCAAGTGGGGAGCTGCTAAAAAAAGAACCAAACACAAAAATCAGTTTTTACTGGGATATCAAAAATCAAAGACAGATAACACACAATATAAAATATGGGGAAATTATTTGGGAATCAAGAAAAAGTAATAGATAAACTTTTTGGAAAAATTGAAATTGAGGTTTTTCATAAGTCTATTTCAACAATGATCAATCTTTTTGTGCAAAATGGGTTTGTGATTACCGCGTGCCTAGAACCCCAACCAACAAATAATTCTCAAAATATTTATCCAGATTTTTATGATGTTTATAGCAAAATTCCTCTATTTATTATTTTTAAATTAAAGAAAATTGACATAAACAAATAACTTTTGCAAAACTTTTTACAACTACATGGAGCAAAGTGTTTATGAGAGTTAATTTCGACATCAAAAATAAATTTCCAAAAAAGGAAGAAAAAGATCTTTTTGAAAGTGGTGAAGTTTGTCAGTCTTTTTTTTCAATCTAATAGAGCCAGTATCAATAAAAGATTTAAAAGGATGTTATAAAAGAGCTAATAAAGCTTTTAGGCAAGCATTTGGGCTTACTTTGGAACAAATTATTGGAAAAAATGATAGTCAAATATTTACCACAGAAGTAGCTAAAAAAATGGTAAGTGGTGATAATTTGGCAATTAAAAGTAAAAGTTCTTCAAAAATCTACAAAAAAATAGCTAAGAATAAAAATAGTATATACACGCTTCACAAAATTCCTTTACTAAAAAATGATGGTTCAGTATACGCTATTGGTACGATTTTTACAAACATAACCAAAGAAGAAGAAGTAAAAAGAAAATTGTTATTAGAGTTAAATACGGACTCGTTAACTGGTTTAAAAAGTAAAAAATACATTATCAAAAAAATAAATCAATTCATAAAAAATGAAACAGATTTTTCTATATTACATTTGGATTTTAACCAATTCAACTTGATTAATGATAGTTTGGGTCATACTGTAGGAGATAAAGTTCTAAAAAAGATAGCTAGAATGCTAAAAGATTTTTTGGAAAAGATGTTTTAATTGCAAGATTGACAGGTGACGAATTTGCAATAGTCATCAAAGATCAAAATAATATTGATGAGGTTAGCAAAATAAGCCAAAAACTTATCACTTTTTTGAGTAATCCTTTTAAAGTAGTTCAAAATGAAATATTCATTACACTATCCATAGGTGTAGTTACCAATCAAATAAAATCCGATTCAGCAAAAGACTATTTGAGGGATGCCGAAATAGCCTTAAATAAAGCAAAAAAAGTTGGTAGAGGCAAATTCAAAATATTTGATAAAAAAATGTACACCAATCTTCTTCAACAGTGGAATCTAGAGTCCGAACTCCAAAAAGCATTCAAAAATAATGATTTCGAAATATTCTATCAACCAATTTATTCAGTTAGTAGAAAAAAAGTTTATTCTTTTGAAACTCTCATCAGGTGGAATCACCCAAGATTTGGGTATATTAGTCCAAAAAAATTTTTACAATCAGCAGAAGATATTGGCATAATAAATCCTTTAGATAGGTGGGTAATGTATAGAGGTTCTAATAATATCAAAGAATTATCAAAAAGTTTGGGAGAAGATTTCAACATTAGTATAAATTTATCACCAGTGCAGTTTGCACTATCGTCTCTACCTATTTATGTCAAAGAAGTTATAAAAAAAACTAATATCAAACCAAGTTCACTGCATCTTGAAATTACAGAAAATACCTTACTCTCCGACATCAAATCAGCTTTGAGAATAATGCATTCACTAAAGGATTTGGGTGTTCAGCTCACTCTTGATGATTTTGGCACAGGTTTTGCTTCTCTTAGTTATCTGCGCAAACTACCAATTGATACTCTCAAAATTGATAAATCATTCATCAGAGACATAACTACGGATACTCAAGATAGAGCGGTAGTTGATATGCTTATAAAACTGTCCAAAGAACTCAATCTTAATGTAATTGCAGAAGGAATTGAGACTAAAAAAGAATACAAAATGATCACTCAAATGGGTTGTGATTTTGTTCAAGGTTATTACATTAGCAGACCAATAAGGTTTTCAAAACTACAAAAATCCATAACTAATATTCAAACAAAAAACTATGATAACTAATCCCAACTCCCCCAAAAAATTGATCCAATAAAAGAATCTTTCTTTGTTGTTGATAAAAACGGTCAAATAGTTTATAAAAACCCCAAATTTGCTCAATTTTTCAATCAAAAAAAAGAGATCACTAATATCTCAGATATTTTTGATGTGTTTGAAAAAAATCTCCATAAAGATTTAAAAAACTTCTTTTCTTCACCACAAAACTTTATAATTCTTGAGTCAAAGGACAAAAGTAACCAAAATCAAAAAATCTTATTTAGAAAAGTTCCAATCGAACACAAAATAAATTCTACTATCTCAAAAAAATTTTTGACTCCCCTAAAACCAAAGTAAAAGGGCTGATTTTGGATAAAATCACTGAAAATGCATATGATATTGTTACCTTTTTGAATACTAGAGGAAAAAGATTATATGTGAGTCCTTCTGTAGCCAAAACCTTTGGAGTAAACAAAGAAAAACTATTGTCCAGAAATATTTTCTTAGATATACACCCTGGTGATATTCAGTTGGCAAAAAAGATATTTAATGATGTATGCAAAAACCTGGTCAAATTTATACAAACATAAGAATTAGATTTCGTCATCCTACAGAGTCATGGATATTAATGGAAGGAAGTATTGTTAATCTCTTGCACCTCAAGGGTGTTGAGGCACTTGTTATTAACTCTAGAAGTATTCACGAAGTTAAAAAACTTCAAGATTCTCTCAAAGAACATCAATACAAATTAGAAGGTATAATTGATAATTCACCTGCAGGAATATATATGAAAGATAGGCAAGGTCATTATATGATTCTCAATGATGCTTGGCAAGAAATACTCAATTTACCCAAAGAAGATATTTTGGGAAAAACAGATTTCGAAATCCTTCCACCCAAACAAGCTTCGATCATTACTCACAATGACGAAAAGGTTATGAAGTCAGGTCAGATCATGAAGCTTCAAGAAAGCGTTTCTTATCCTGATGGCTCTGAGAGATATTTTTTGACAAACAAATTTTCTCTCCTCAATGCTGAGAATGAAGTAATGGGAATTTGTGGCGTCAGCAATGAAGTTACAGAACTAAAGAACACTCAATTTGCACTAGAAAAAAGTGAAAGTTGGTTCAAAGCTATTGTTCAAAACTCTCTTGATTTTGTAACAGTAGTGGACAATGATGGTATCAAAAAATATGTAACCCCTTCCGTGAAAAAAATTCTAGGATTCTCGCCAGCTGAATATCTTGATATTAATTTTTTTGATAACATCCATCCAGATCATGAGCTTAATTTGATCTCAAGTTTCAAAGAGCTAATCAACAAAAAATCCAAACGCAGAATCAAAATTTATTCAAAAATCAAAAATTCAAAAATAAATGGGTTTGGGTCGAATATATTCTTAGTAATCAACTTCAAAACAAGCATATAGATGGAGTTTTAATTCATGTCAATGATATTAATCAAGCTAAACAAAATGAAATTTTACTTCAAACACTCGATCAAAAACTCAAAATCCTCCTTCAAAACACTGTAGACCTAATATTTATAAAAGATTTGAATGGTAAGATTGTTGAGATCAACGAATCATTTTCTAAATTTTTTGGCAAAACCAAAAAAAACTTTTTGGGTAAATATGAGTCAGAAGTTTTTAACAAAAAAAGAAAAGAGATTTTAAAAGATGATCAATCTCTAATTTATGGAGAAAAACAAGTTCTTCAATATGAAGAAACAATAATTCTAAAAGACAAAGAAGAAATTTTTCTCAATACCAAATTCATAATTTTTGATCATAACAAACCTTCAAGTATTTGTGTGATCGCCAAAAACATAACCAAAAGAAAAAACTACGAAAAAAAAGTCCAAAAATTAGCTTTCGAAGACCAATTAACAGGTTTGATTAATGAGAACTCAATGGTTGATTGTATCAACAAGCTGATAAAAGAGAACCAAAAGTTTCATGTATTTTCAATTGACATTGATAGATTCAAAATAATCAATGATAGCCTTGGCCACGAAGTTGGAAATCAAATTCTGCAGATTTTTAGTGCCAGAGTTAATAAGCACCTTAAAAAATACGGAGTTTTGGGTAGGCTTAGTGGAGATTTATTCTTTGCTGTACTTGATAAAATTAGTTCTGAAAAACAACTAAACAAAATTGCAATTTCACTCAAAGAGGTTATCAAAGAGCCAATTTATTTGGATCAAGAAGAAATTCATTTGACATCGACAGTTGGTATTGTTGGTTATAACCCATCCCACATAAATGCTAGGGAATATATAAGAGATGCTGACACCGCCTTGTTCGATGCCAAGAAAAAAGGGAGAGGCTCTATTTCTATCTTTGATCAAAGTATGCGCAACAAAGTTGTTAGGCAACTTAAAATGGAATCTGAAATCATTAAGGCCTTTAAGAATAATGAATTTGAATTATATTTACAACCAATTATTCCAAGTAGTAAAGAACACACCAATTATTTCGAAGCACTTATTAGATGGAATCATCCTAGAGAAGGCCTACTTACTCCAAAAGATTTTTTAGATATTATCTATGATATGGGCTATATAACAATTCTTGACAAATGGGTTATAGATAAAGCAGCTCAAATAATTTCACAAAATTTATCTCAATATAAAAATATTCAATTAAGCATCAATATTTCAGCAATTTTATTTGGATATTCAGATATGAAAAAGTTTATACTCAACACTGTCAAAAAATACAATATTCAGCCTTCTCAACTCAAGCTGGAAATTACTGAAAGTGATGTCCTTGAAAACCTAGAAAATGCTTTGAGTATAATTAATGATCTAAAGAAAAAGAATTTTGAATTTGTTTTAGACGATTTTGGAACTGGTTATTCTTCACTTAATTATCTCAAAACAATACCTGTGAGTTGTTTAAAAATTGATCAGTGTTTCATCAAAGGACTACTAGATAATTCAATCAACAAAGACATAGTCAAAGCGGTTATTGATTTGACACATAGTTTAAATATAAAAGTAATCTCAGAAGGGGTTGAAGATAAAAAAACTTATCAAATACTCAAACAATTTAACACAGATTATATACAAGGGTATTTGTCATCAAAACCAAAAAAAACTGAACAAATTCTCAAAAAATTCTACAAATAGTTATCTTAGTATACAGGATACACATTAAACCTTTACATTACACGTCCGCGAAACCTGGCAACATATGTAACTCTGTTGCCTATTTGATAGGTACAGCAGTGTAATGGTTTAATGTAGTTCGACTATATATGGCAGGGGTAGAGGGTATCGAACCCACGATTAAGGTTTTGGAGACCTTTGTTATACCACTTAACTATACCCCTAATTTTATAAACAAACCAATTTTCCTAGTAATTTTTATTTACAATCTTCACCTACAATCAGCTTATTGTTTTTTTTTGTCAAGCTCATTTACTTTTTTATAATAAGCTTGCAAGTCCCTTTCAATAGAGGCAGAAGAAGGAAATTTTTTGTCATGAAAACCATTATTATACTGCCTTAGAATATAGCTAAGCCAGTTTGACATTTCTGATTCATCCAATATATAAAAAGACTCCTTGACTTGATTAGCATTTTGCTCTTGATGAGATTTATTTATTGGCACCAAAAAAGCCTTTTTGTTAAGATATAATAACTCGCTAATAGAGCCAAGCCCAGCGCGACAAAGCACTATGTCAGCTTTTTTCATCATGATCCCCATATCTTCATCCAAGCTAATAAGGCTAAAATAATCATTAAGGTTATTAATTGGATCAGATTTTTTTTGAAGAACTCCAGTCAAATGAACCACACTAAAATTTTTAGTAATTTGCTTAAGATTCTTATTAACCCAGCTGTTTATTTTCATAGCACCACTACCACCACCAAAAACAAATAAAACTGGCTTAGTTGAGCTTTTAAGAAAATTCTCAAGATTATTATTTTCAAATTTTTTGTTTGCAAACTTAGAAATATCTAATGGGTTAGGGATGATCAAGGAATCAGAAAACTGAGAGTAATTATTTTTTGTATATTCAAAAGTACAGCTCAATAGGTCTGCGTATTTTGCAGTGATACGGTTGCTCAAACCTACTTTAGGATCTTGTTGATGGATAACAATCTTGCAATTAATTACTCCAATAATCTTCAAAAAATTAGCCACAAGAATAATTGGTACAGAAGTAAACCCCCCTGCTGATAGAACTAATGATGGTTTATTTAAAAAAACATAAATAATAGACAAAATCAAACTCCATAACAGCTTGAAAAAATTAATAAGGCCATCAAAAAACCCTACAACAAGATTAGAAATATTTCTTTGAGAAAATGTTAGAAGACTCAATTTTGTCATAGGTAATTGCAAAAACTTATAACCCCTTTTTTGGCTGAGTTTTTTTTCAAAACTATTGTTGACACCTATAATTATAGGTTGGTAAGGTATATTTTTGGAGACAGCAAGCAAAGGAATTATTGGACCACCAGTGAGACCGCCACACAAAAAGACCTTTCTTTCGGTTTGTTTCATATTAACTATTATTTCTCAATTACTTTAAGAATGTCAATTGACTACATTGTAAAGATTATATAAAATACCAACATGAATCTGAAGGCCAAAATATTTACTCTAATTATTGCGGGTATGTTAATAATCCCAGTACTGTTTAATCCACCCAAATCTAACTCAGTGTTAGGAGTTAGTGAAAAAACTAATCCAACTAATGTAGCCAATGATAACAAAACAGATCTTGAAAAAGCTCAAGCAGAACCAGTTCAAGCAACGCAAGAGACAACCTCAGCAGTTACTAATCTCAAAGAGGATGATGAGCCCAAGAAAAAACCTTCACTCAAACCAAACATCAAGCTTCCCAAAATAAATTTGAATTTAGGCAACCTCTTTTCAAATAAAAACGAAAAACAACTAACCACTAATAATTTTCAAATAAAAGACATAACAAGTGGAGTAAGAGAAAAAGTTGATAAAGAACCAAAAATTTATAGTAGTGATATTCCAGAAGCTCGAGGTTTTATAAAATGGGAAAATTCGCCTACAACCACTGTAACTTCCAACAAATACAGTCTTGGTTCTTCAATCAAAGTCAATACTTCAGAACAATCTGGAGCAGATCTAGTGATCTCAAAAATTCAAGCACTACCTGTTGACACAATTTTAGTTGTTGATCAAAATACATTTATCCAGCTTGGAGGCGATCCCGAGACTCAAACACAAATTTTGGGAAGTATTTCAAAGACAAATTAACTTATTCTCATTAATATGCCAGACATTCAACCAAATACACAAAACTTTCAATCTAATAATAATCCAGCTTTTACTCAGCCAGGAGTCCCATCACCTCAACCAATCAATCCTCAACCTCCTTCCATAGTAACCAATGGTAACAATAACGCAAGCAAATCAAAAAACAAGGTAATCCTCTCACTATTGTTGTTGTTTTTTTATGTATATTGTTAATCTTAGCCATTGGAGCTATTATCACACTTTTACTCCTCAACAACCAAAACACTAATCGACTCAATGATGACGTCTCCAATCAACTTAGCGAAATCAATCGACAGAAAGATGAAAAGAATCAAATCAGAGATATTTGGGAAGAACAAGCTGCGTCTAATGACAAACTAATTGTTTCTCAAGACAATGTGCTAACCCAACTTAAAGATTATCTAGCAGAAGTTAACAAAACATTTCGTTTTGTAGATGGAAAATCCCAATCCTTGGAGACAGCAGACAAAGCTAGGTATGATCAATCTTTAGAAGATCTCAACACAGAATTAGAGAACTTGAGTCTTGAGTCTCAAGAAAGTATCGACCTCAAAACAGAGAACAAAAATAAAATTGATACAATTTATCTTCAAGGATTTGAAGACCAAAGCAACCGTGCTAATCCAGATGGACTAAGATAATTTGACAAAAAATTTTAAATATTCTAAATAATCATTATCAGATAAAGCTAATCTGATAGGTGTTTTAATTTACTTTAGTCACCTATAACTTCATATTTTTGTGTCACTTCAAGAACCCAATTCTGGGTTTTTTTGTTGACAACATTTTTGGATAAAGTAATTTATCAATTATGAAAGGCAAAAACTCCATCAACAATCACCTAACTCAGCATTACAATAAATATCATAACAGCTTTGGTTACAAGCCAGATTCGCAGAATCAAAAAACAGTTTTGCTAAAAATTGGTGAAAGACCTAGTATTGATATTTCTACAAAAGAGTATTTTGACAACCTACCAAGAAAAAAACAAAAAATTCTTAAGCAAATTCATGGTGAAAGTCTTACACCCACTGAAATATCCAAAATTATTGAGCAGCAGTTTCTCAAACTCCAACAACTAGATACTGCATTATGTAAATACACCGAGTTAAAAGATAAGTACATGCAAGAGCTTTGGAACAAGCAAGGTAAGGATCAAACCAGTTTTCAAAAAATTAAAGAGTTTACTGATATAGACGAAGAGTTGATTAAACAACACATCAAGTACTATGATGCAATTAAAAAAAACCAAACCAAAATTGCTCAAAGTATAGGCAATCCTAGATTAGCTGATAAACTTCACACTATTATTAGAGATAATCTCAAAGATCAAATCAGCTCTACATATTTTCACAAAAAGTTTATGGCAAATCTTTGGAGTGATGTTGCCACCGATTACTTAGGCTATTTGATCAAATTCCAAAAGTCTATCGAAGAGTTCAAAGAAACCAAACTAAAAGTTATCGATTCACTCAAAGATATCAATCAAGAATTGAACCTAGCAATCAACCCTTTTCAAAATTCAGGCAAAGATAAAGCTCATCTATCCAAAGCATGGACTATCTTACAAGCAGAGTTTTCTGGTAATACAAAAAAGGGATATTCATCTTTTTCAATGCGGCTAACTTACGATGAGTATAATCTAAGATATAGCAAGATCAAATCAGCCCTCAATGTACTTTGCCAAAGTCAAGATATTGAGGAAAGCTTAAAAAGTTTTAATCTGAGAAGTTTTTTAGAAAGTTATAAAAACGGAAAGATAACCAGAATAAATTTTGACCACAATCAGACTTTCCCTTGGAATAACAAACCCAAACTAACCCCAATCGAACTAGTTACTGAGTTAAATGAATTGATAACCAAATACAATCAAGATACGAACAAACCACAAACAAAGTCATACTATAACAAAAAAACCAACCAAAAGAAAACCAAACCAATCGAGCTAGATCTCAAAAAGTCTATAAAAACTATTTCAAAACTCATCCTTTTCAAATCAATAAAAAAGGTCAGCCAGTAACTAATATTCCTGATGATCAGCTTTCGCCACAAGCCAAAGCAAGAAAAAAGTTGTGCGAACACCTCAACATTGGTTCCGATGAAGATATAATTAATTATCAACAGTTCTCTAATGTAATGAATTCATTGAAGGACTGGAGTTACAAAAAAATCCAAACCAAACTAAAAGATATTGAGAGTCTCAAACAAAACTGGATTAATCAAACTGAGCCAGACCTTCTTATCCTAAGAGAACTAGCTTGTTTTACAGAAGTCTATGTTGATGCCATTGCAAGACAACTTCAGCGAGAGCAAGCTGATGAGCTCAAAAGACAAGCCAACAAAATCATTACCAGAATTCAAGGATGTTGGTGGTATTTTGAGAATCAACCAGAGACCAAAAGTTTGTTCTTGTCAGGAATGTATAGACAGCCTAGCGAATCAACTAGCTTACTTTGTACCAATCAAGATAATTCCAAGCTGAATTTATTAGTTAATTTTGAAAACACTCTTGATCAAGGTAACTTGTCCACAAAGTGTTTGGTTTATAAAAACAACCAAGATCAGTATCTGGATGATCCAGATAATAGCACTAAGTATTTGGAATATAACAATCCTTCATTAGAATCAATAAAATATTCCAACAAAGATTTCATATTCAAACTGCATTTTGCCAAAAACCAATCGCGTAAATACTTCTGGAATAATTTTAGAAAAAATCAAGAGGGTAGGGTTCATCATATTTTTGATCCAAACAGCAGACTAAAGGTCTCAAGTATGAGACTCATTCGCAAACACAATGCAATCAAGCAACAGTGGGAGTATTATTTATCACTCAACATATTCAGACTTGAGGACTCCAAAGTCCAAATCTCAACCAAAGATTTTATCCACGGCTATGATATTGGAGAAAATAGTTTGTTAGAAGTCTCTACAGTTAATCTAAATAGCGGACAAAAACTAAATACTTATTTCAATAGCATTGCGTTTTCACATTTTCAAAATCACAAAAATTCACAAAACCTGATATTTAATGAAGTAGAAAGCTCAATCACCAAAAAGAATTACATCAGTCCCAAAACCAGAAAAAAGATACATGACAAAAGTTTAGCAGTTCAAAGACAGGCATCTAGTTTCATTTCCAAAGAAGCTATAAAAGGCAATTATAACATCTTTGAGCATCAATATATACAAAAAATACACTCCAATAAACAAAACTCCAAAGACAATCTTATCAAAAAACAATGTACAATTTGGTAAAAAGAGCCTCTCAAAAAATTGATCAAGAATTAGACAGTCAAACAGTTCTTAGTGGTAATATTAATCTTATTAATGATAAAAAAGCCAATAGTATAAAATATTCAGATAGTGATATTTTAAGTATTGTTCAAACAGCTGATACTTCACAAATATGTTCCAACTGCGGACACAAAGCTACTAAAAATTTTGATTATCAAAGCTTTCAAGAAGATATACTCAAAGGTCAAACAAGCTTTGATCTAAAGGATTATAGAATCCTAGAAGGTGACTGGATTGATAAAGATATCCTCAGCCAAACTAACAAGCTTTTTGAAGAAAGTTATAGTCGCAATGAAAATCTTTGGAAAGTTGATTTGAGTTCGATTGACCAAAGAATAGGAGTACAAAAAGAGTTTAAAAATGCTCTCAATGAGCACTTCGAATCACAAATCGATACTATTTTCAAGTTTTTAAAATCAGATAGCGATCAAAATCCAGCTTATTTCAGACCAAAGTGGATTGATAGGCACACAGACAGGTTTCGATGTTTTGCCTGTGGCTATGTGACTGAATGTGATAGTCAGGCAGCTTTGAATATTGCAAGAATGAAATTATATGAATCTCATTTAAAAAACGAACAAACAATAGTAAGTTTAGAAAAAGCCAAGTTGAGTCATATTAGTGATAAAAACAGCAAAGATAATTTATATAGAATAAAATGGTATCAACAACAACTTCTCAAACACGGTTATAATCCAGATGGAACAGCCAAGTGGAATGACTCAAAATAATTAACCAGTTTCCAAAAACCAAAATTGAGCTATACTAAAAATAAAGTATGCTCACCAAATCACAAGTCAAACACAAACAAATACTAACAATCATTGCAACTCACGAAAAATCTGAGTATATAAAACTCTCCAACGAGAATTTAGTGCTGGTTGAGGATGGTGTAAACAAGTCAAAAACCCCTTTATCCAAAATCCTCATATTAATAATTATTGGGAGAATGACAATAAGTACAGCTTTATTATCAAAATTATCGACCAACAAAATACCAACGGTTATTCTGGGCATCAATTTGAAATTGGTAGCCAATATTTTACCCTCTACAAGCAGTCAAAATTTTAGCCAAAAGTATAGTCAGTATCAAACATATTACAATCAAGAACAAAGACTTGAGATTGCCAAACAGTTAGTAGATGAGAAGATTCAGACCTCAATTAACACTCTCCAAAAAACAAGAAAAACAACCAATAACAAACTATTAAAAAAGTATAAAAAACAATTGCAATCTACTAAATGCATAGAAGAGGTGATGGGTGTGGAGGGGGTAGTAAGTAAAATTTATTTCCAAAACCTTTTTTCTAATATCAATTGGCAAAAAAGGCAACCAAGACACAAAGCTGATATAACCAACACACTTTTGGATTTGGGCTATACATATTTGTATAATTATTTTTCAGCTTTGGTACAGTTATCAGGTCTAGACCCCTTTGTAGGTTTTTTGCACACTCAGTATTATTCGAGACATTCGCTTGCAAACGATTATATGGAACCGTTTAGATCGATTATCGATTATGAAGTACTCAAGATCCATAATCAAAAAAGAATCAATTCCAAAGATTTTATACTCAAAAATAACAAATATCAATTCTCATCCTATGATTCTATCAAAAAATACTCACAAATCTTTCTTACAACGATTACAGATAATCAGGAAAAAATCTTTAACTATATTCAAAATCAAACAAAAAAATTTCAATAATTATGCTCTTAATAAGTTATGATATAAGTAATACTCGATTGAGAAGCAAGCTATCCAAAGAACTTCAAAAACACGGTAGAAGGATTCAATATTCTGTTTTTGAAATCGATAATAATAACATAGTTCTCAAAAATATCAAAGAAGTTATTAGTCAAAAATATGCCAAAAAACTAAAAAAAACCGACAGTATTATCATCATCCCAGTCAATGAAGTGAACAAAGATTCGATTATTAGGTATGGGCAGTCAGTTCAAGAACTAGATAGATTTTTAATAATCTAATTGACAGTATTACAAAAAAGCTATTTTTTGAATATATAGTGGTTAACGACACATAACCACTATAACCAAGCTCAATATCTAGGGCTTGGAGTGACACAAAAAATCTGAAGTAACTAAAGAAAATTGTGGTATTGTCTAATAATTTTTTTGATACTTGGAGTGACACAAAAAATCCCGCTTTGGGGGTTATTTGTTTACTATAATCCAAAAAGTACAAATCAAACATTAGAAGGGTAGCTATTTTGTTGACATCTTCTAAAAAACAACATACACTGAAGCCTGTATCAGGGCTTCTTTCCATAAGCTGGATAAGTTTCACCCAAGATACCTCCTTTCATTGTCTGGCAATTCAGGTTCTATGCCAGACATTTTTTCTTGACAAATTCTATACTTTTTGTTTTACTCAATCCAACAACACTAGACTAATATGAGCAAAGATCAATACCATTATGGAGTAGGGAGAAGAAAAGCTTGCACAGCTCGTGCCAAAATTTATTCTGGTAGCGGACTTACTATTATTGTTAATGGTAAAGAAGCTCAGCAATATTTTCCTGATTATTACCTCAAATCCATCCAAAATATGTTAACTAATGTAGGGGTAAGTGAAGCTAAGATTGAGCTTTTTATCAACGGTGGTGGAGTTATGGGTCAAAGTGATGCAGCTATTTTAGCCATATCCAAAGCCTTGCTCAAAAAAGATGAAGAAGCTTACAAGCCAATGATCAAATTTCACGATTACAACTCTACTGATATTCGTAAAGTTTTACCAAAGAGACCAGGTTTACTCAAAGCTCGAAAAGCTCGTCAATGGGTAAAGAGGTAGATATTTATTATTAATTATTATTTTATTTATGGCACACAAAAAAGCAGCAGGAAGTACCAATAACGGTCGTGATTCGGCCTCCAAGAGATTAGGTGTCAAAAGATTTGGCTCTCAAAAAGTCTTTCGAGGAGAGATTCTTGTCAGACAAAGAGGCACTAAGTTTCACCCTGGAGTCAATGTCAAAAGAGCTAATGATGACACATTAATTGCTTTATCTGACGGAGTGGTCAGTTTCAAAAAGAAAAAAGTCATAATGTTCAATGGTAATCTCAAAAAAAGAACCTTTGTTGAGGTTCAAACAGTGTAACTTATATTTACCTAACCTTGACATTTACTTATATATAATGCTACAAGCAATAATAGAAAAATAGATTTATGGCAGTTCCTAAGAAAAAATTAACCAAAAGAAGAATTGGAAACAGAAGAAGCCAAAGACATGGCAAACTAAGAATTAAGCAAACCGCATCGTGCTCCAACTGTGGAGTATCAGTTAGACCTCACACTATTTGTGCCAATTGCGGGTTTTATAAAGGCAAAAAAATCCTTGCCAAATTAGTATAATAATCATGTGGTCTCAAGCAACCAGAAAAGTTTTGATAAGTAGTGTATACGAATATTTGTTCTGGCAAAAGCTAGAAGATCCAAAAGAATTTGTAATTGATTGGTCACAACTTACCCTTGAGCATTTTAATGAAGGAGATGTTCTGAATCAAAAAGAGTTTCAAAAGGTTTTCAATACCTTTTTGTCACTGCCTGATAAATATTTATCCCAAGTTAGTAAATTTATTAATGATTGGTCTAAAACTTTTGATCTTGTTAAAGCAATATTGATTGTTTTTGTAATTGAATTAGAATCTTTTCAAGATGAACCACCCAAAAATATAATAAGTAAATACATTAGAATCACTCAAGAATTAGTTGGTGGAGAGAATCCAAGTTTAGTCCATGCAGTTACTTCAAAAATTTTAAATCAATCAGGTCTATGAACTATATAGTATTTGATATTGAGACTTACAATCCAGATGGTAATGACAAAATTGATACCAGCGCCATGAGAGTTTCTGTTATTGGCTGTTACATAAGTTGGTTGGATGAGTACATTGCTTTTATAGAAGGGGATGAGAAAGATTTTTTGAACATTCTCAAGCAAGCAGAACTTGTAGTAGGTTATAATCATATTTGGTTCGACCTTCCAGTATTAAAAAAATATGCACAGTGGGATATTATGAGTCTACCAAATTACGATATAATGGTAGAGATTGAAAAAGAATAGGTTTCAAACCCAGGTTAGATGATATTTGCAAAGCCAATTTAGGTACCCAAAAAACTGATAGTTATGAAACCTACAAGCATTACTATGCAGAAAAAAAATGGAAAGAGCTTGTTGATTACTGTATGAATGATGTTCTTCTAACTCACCAGATTTTTCAAAAAATACTTAATAATAAAAAAATTTTATACAACGATCTTCTTGAAACAAAAGAAATTATTTTAGATACTCCAGTCCCAGGTAAAGTAGAGATTAAAGAAGAATTTACCCAAAGCATATTCTAATTTTTGTCATTGACAAAATCTAATTAATATATAATAGTAATTATTACTCGAATGATCATAAAAACTGGAAAAATTTCACCGTTCTGAGTAAGTTTATCCCCTTTCAAAGGGATTTAGTTGTTGTATACACCCAATTTTAAAAATTTTATGCCATACGTAGCCATACCAAGCCAGCTCAAAAATGTAAATTCAGTAAGTCTCGAACTAATGTCTCCAGAAGAGATGTTGAGTATGAGTTATGGAGAAGTCTTAACTTCCGAAACCATTAACTATCGAACTGGAACGCCTCAAATGAATGGCTTGTTCTGCCAAGCAATTTTTGGACCTGTAAAAGATTGGGAATGTGCTTGTGGAAAATACAAAAGATATCGTTATGCTGGAGTAATTTGTGACAAGTGTGGTGTTATGGTCACTCACTCTTCGGTTAGAAGAGAAAGAATGGGGCATATTTCTTTGGCTACTCCTTGTGTTCACCCATGGTTCATTAGAATAATCCCATCCCGTGTCAGCCTTATTCTAGATATGAAATCTACTGATGTTAGTAGAGTTACCTATTTCTCAGCATATGTTATCACAGAGATCAACGAAGATATTAGGCAAGAGTATTTGAGTAAAATTGACAAAGAATCCAAAAATCGTGTCAAATTAACCAAGTCTGAGTTTGATAAAAAAATTGATGATATTTCTAGGCAGTACCAAAAAAACAAAGCTACTGGTAAAGATGACGCCGACAAGTTAAAAACAATTTTTGAAGCTGAGAAGGAAAAAATCAAAATACAAGAAGCAGACTTAATCTCTAGGATTGAAACAATTTCAGAAGTAGCCAAAAAAGAACTTACCTCACTAAAATACAAGGATGTAATCACTGAAGTTGTTTATCAAGATCTTGCTCAAAAATTTGGACCTGTATTTAAGGCTGGGATTGGTGCAGAAGCAATTGAAAATCTTCTAAAAAATTTGGACCTTGAACAAGAAATGGAAATTTTAATTGAAAAAATTCAAAAAACCAAAGGTCAACAAAAGAAAAAACTTATAAAAAGACTCAAGTTAATCAAAAGTTTTCTACTAAATAATACCAAAGCAGAATGGATGATTTTAAAAAGAGTTATGGTGCTACCACCAGAGCTTAGGCCAATGCTTCAATTAGACGGTGGTCGTTTTGCTGCTTCTGATCTTAATGAATTATACAGAAGATTAATTAACCGTAATAATAGACTTCGCAAGTTAATCCAAATCGGAGCACCTGAAGTAATTTTGCGTAATGAAAAAAGAATGCTTCAAGAAGCTGTTGAGGCTTTGATAGACAACTCCGCCAAAAGCGGTCGTCAAGTAATGGCTTCTACAGGTGTTAAAAGACCACTCAAATCTCTTACAGATATTCTCAAGGGCAAACAAGGTAGATTTCGTCAGAATTTACTAGGAAAACGTGTTGATTATTCTGGTCGTTCAGTAATTATTATTGGTCCTAATCTCAAGCTTGACCAATGTGGTATTCCAAAAAGAATGGCTTTAGAACTATTCAAACCATTTTTGATCGGACGTATTATTGCCAAATCTGAAGCAGGCCTACTAACTGAAGATGGAACAGCGTTTAATGTTCATTCAGCAAGAAGGCTTATTGATTCAGGTAAGTCAGTTGTCTACGATATTCTTGATGAAGTTATTAAAGATAAATATGTATTACTTAACCGTGCTCCAACACTTCACAGGCTTTCTTTCTTAGCCTTCAAACCAATATTAATTGAAGGAAAAGCTATTCAAATCCATCCATTAGTGTGCCGTGCATTTAACGCTGACTTTGACGGTGATCAAATGGCAGTTCACTTACCAATTACACTCAAAGGTCAAGAAGAAGCAAAAAGTTTAATGGTTGCATCAAAAAATTTACTCAAACCAGCTAGTGGAGAAGTAATTATGGGAGCTCATCAAGATATGATTCTTGGAGGGTTTTATCTAACTGTTGTTTCCAAAACTCCAGATAAAAAATCAATTAGATCCTATGCGTCAAGTAACTTGGCGTTGTTAGCTTTGGACAAAGAAGAGATTGAGGTAGGTGAGCTTATCAAGGTCAAATTTGGTAATGGTAAAGATTCCAAAATCATTGAAACCACTGCTGGTAGAATTATCTTCAACAGCTGTTTCCCCAAAGGTCATAATTTCATTAATAAAACCTTTGATAAAAAAACTTTTGAGCAAGTTCTTAATGACTCATATCATATTTATACAGATGAAGAAATGCCTTTGATCCTTGATAAGATAAAAGATTTGACTTTCAAATATTCTACTCAATCAGGCATTACAATGTCTTTTAGTGATCTTCAAAGTCCTGAGGGCAAGAGTGATTTACTTGAAGAAACCAAAGAAAAAGTTTCCAAAATTCAAGAATTATACGAAATTGGAATGATGACTCCAAAAGAAAGATATAGACAAATTGTCAATGCTTGGAGACATACTTCTGATAATATTTCTACAATAACTCAAGATCAGTTAGATCCGTTTAATAATGTTGGTCTGATGATCAAATCTGGTGCTAGGGGAAACACTTCTCAACTCAACCAAATGGTTGGAATTCGCGGTTTATCAGTAACTGCTTCAGGTCAAATCATTGAGCTTCCTGCTACCCACGGTTACAAAGATGGTCTAACAGGACTTGAATATTTCATAGGTATGAAAGGACAAAGAAAAGCTCAAGCCGATCTTTCTCTAAAAACTGCTGATGCAGGTTATCTTACAAGAAGATTAGTCGATGTTGCTCAAAATCTAATCATAATGAATGAAGATTGTGGAACAAAAGGTTATATTACAATTAACGAGAACAATAGTGAAGTAATGAACAAATCTTTACTTGAGAGAGCTTATGGTAGGTATCTTGCAAAAGACCTCAAAATCGATAATAAAATTGTTCTCAAAGCCGGTGAATTCATAGATAAAAAAGGTTTACAAACTCTAGAAGAAAACATTGATCATATCCAAGAAGTTCATGTCAGATCTAGTATGAAGTGTGATTTGCCTAGAGGAATTTGTCAAAAATGTTATGGTATGGACTTCTCCAATCACAAGCCAGTTAAACTCGGTCTTCCAGTTGGAATTATTGGAGCTCAATCTCTAGGTGAGAATGGTACTCAACTAACTATGGATTCAAAAAGAAGTGGTGGTGTACTTACCAAAACTGACATTACAGCTGGACTTCCAAGAGTAGAAGAGTTATTTGAAGCTCGCAATCCAAAACTCACAGTTCCAATTGCTAAGTTTGACGGTATAGTTGAAAAAGTTGAAGGCTCACTAGATACAGGTTTTGAGGTAGTTGTAAGTAGTAAAAGCAAAACATTAAGTTTAGATTATGATCCTAAAAATGACAAACTCTTAGTCGAAGATGGTTCAAGTGTAAAGAATGAAGATGTTATTGCTCATCCATCAGGTGAGCTTATCAAATCAAATCTTGCAGGCACATTGTCTGTCAAAGGTAACCAAATTACTATCACCCAAGATTCAATGATCATCGAAGAATATCAAACTCCTTCTGGAATGAGCATGAAACTTCAAGTAGGAGACAAAGTTGTGAGTGGTCAACCTATTTGCGAAGGTCCACTTAATCTTCAAGAATTGTTAGAGATTACAGATATCAACACAATACAAGAATACATTATCAACGAAGTGAACAATGTTTATGAAAGTAATGGTATCACTGTTAATGAAAAGCATATTGAAGTAATTATCAAGCAAATGTGTGGTAGAGTGGTTATTGCTGAAAGTGGTGATAGTGAATACACACCTGGTGATATGGTCAGATTTAGCATTATTAGCAAACTTAATGAAAAGTTAATACTAGAAGGAAAAGAACCTGCTAAGTTCAAGAGGAATGTAACTGGAATTTCAAGATCTTCACTTTCTACTGATTCTTTCTTATCTGCTGCATCCTTCCAAGAAACATCAAGAGTGCTTGTGGAAGCAGTAATTAGTGGTAGAAAAGATCATCTTCTAGGTCTCAAAGAAAATGTTATTCTGGGTCAACTAATCCCAGCCGGAACAGGTTTTGACAAAACAAAAGTTATTAATTCAGGTGATATAGAAGAAGAATTTGACGATGAGTAATTAGAATCGTAAAATCTCTATTTTTGAAAAAAATAATTATATGTCAAACAGGTTTTAACACAAACTTGTTGACTTTATTTGTGTACTCTATACAACAGTTTGAGTAAACATCACTGAAAAACACACAAGGTGTGGCTTGTTAGTTCGACTCTGTTAGGCAAATAGTCAATTGTAAAAGTTCATCAATCACCTAAACCCAAATTTCATATGAATAATTACATCTTAGGTAACAAAGGTGAATCATTAACTAAAGATCACTATATTAAAAATGGCTACAAACTTGTTAGCTCTAATTTTGATTACTACAAAAAGAAAGGCAAAGGTAGACAAGGAGAAATTGATTTGATATTCACCAAAAATAACATCCTTGTAATTGTTGAGGTAAAATCACGAAATAATCTCAAGTTTGGTCATGCACTTGAGCAAATTGACCATCGCAAACTTAATTATATTCAAAAAAGCTACTCATATTTTTTGCTAAAAAACCCAAAGTATTCAAAGCATTTTGCAAGATTTGACGCAGCAACACTCCAAAATGGAGAGCTGCAAATTATCAAAAATGCCTATAGTTTTTAAGCTATCCCATATTAACTTTGATCTTTTTCTGAGCCACGACTTTAATAACAGGAATCTGAATAACTAAAACACCGTCTTTGAGGTCTGCTCTGATTTCAGCTACATTCAAGTTCTCATTAATTGTAAGCTCGCGATAAAACTCTCCCCAAAAACACTCTTCCAACAACACATCCGAATCTTCTGGGGTGTATGGTTTTTTACGCATACCCCTAATTGTGAGCGTCTGATCATCAATTGAGATATCCAAATCTTCAGCCTTTACACCAGCTATCGTAGACACAACATAAATAGTCTGATCTTTTTTATGTACATCCACGGTAAGTTGAGGAACCTCCTCTGGCTTCCAATCTTTATTAACACTATCACCACCAGATGAATTAGTTGTGCTGGTGTTAACTTTTTGGTTATCCACAGATGAATCACTCACGACTCCATTATTATTTTCTTCAAATTGATATGCTGACATAAAACTATATTAATTATTTTTATCTAAAATATCAAGGACTTTTTGGTTATCTTGTTGACCCCAAAAAATATATTCAATAGTTTTATCCTCTTTAATCAAAAAAACACCTCTTTTCACAACCATATTTTTGAAAAATTTTTTTTCACAACCATAGTCTTTAATAATTCTTTTATCTTTATCAACAATAATATCAAAAGGAAAGCTGTTTTTTTGAATAAATTTTTTATGTGTCACAGAGTCACCGTGATTAACTCCCAAAACTCTAACACCTCTTTTTCTAAACTCTTTATAAGTATCTCTAACTCCGCACAGTTGTTGAGTGCAACCAGGGGTACTATCTTTTGGATAAAATATTAAAAAAACTTTATTACCACTATCCAACAACTCATAAAGCTCAGTCATTTGATTGTCTTGTGTATAAGCTTTGAAGTTTGGGGCAGTATCACCAACTTGTAACTTTCTAATTGACATAATTATATAAGTTTTAAGAAACTGTCTAAATTCTTTGGAATTTTTTTAGAACTCCCTCAAAACATCTCACAATTATTTCTCTAAGTCAATGAAGTTTTTTGGCAGTTTATTGATTTTTTATTCTTCTATTCGACTTCTAGCTGAACTATAACTCAGCTAGAAATAAAAATACTACTATTTTTCTTCCTTTCTTGCTCAATCTGTTCTTTAACAATTTGATCTTCAGTTTTTAATCTATTCAGCTCATCTGACTTTACCTTAAAAATAATCTCATTTTTATTATCTTTAACGAACTCATCCTTGAGAGTTCTTTTAATATCGTCAAAATTACCACTTTGTTCAATTGAAAGCAGACCAATCTCCTCATCCAAATTATTAGTATAACTGTTAAGGCTAAAAGAATTATTCATGTTAGCGATTATGAGAATAAATTGCACAACAAACACAAATACCAAAAGTAAAAAACGGATAGGTGAACTAATTTTCATACTTGAATTGTTACAATTTTATTTTGGCGTGTCAATTTGTTCAAAATCCTAAAATGTGATAAGTTAAAAAAATGCGTATAAATAAGTTTTTAGCCTACAATCTTAACATTTCAAGAAGAGAAGCTGATCAGTATATAATTCGAGGATTAGTTAGAGTTGATTCCAAAAACCCTCTTCTTGGTCAATCAATTCAACCTTTGCAAAAAATTGAAGTATTAATGAATAAGCAGTGGCAGCTTCTTAACATTCAACCCCAGAATTTAACAATTTTATTCTACAAACCAATTTTTTCACTAACAAGCAAAATGACCCAAGGAGGAAAAAAAACAATATATAATTTTTTACCCAAAAAATATCATCATCTCAAGCCCGCCGGAAGGCTAGATTATATGTCTGAAGGTTTGTTAATTCTTTCCAATGATGGTAATCTTATACAACAATTAACCCATCCAAAAAATAATTCTTGCAAAAAATACCTTGTTGGAGTTAGTCAAATACTTGATAAAAATTTCATTAATCAAGCTCGCAAAGGGTTAATAATTGACGACTATAAGCTCAATTCAGTTGAAATAAAAACTCTAAAACCAATTAGTCAGAAAAAATATATCTATTTGAATCTTCAAAGTAATTTACATTGGTATGAGTTTGTTTTGAGTGAAGGAAGAAATAATCAAATTCGCAAAATGATAGCCACTCAAAAACTAAAAGTTTCAAGACTCATTAGAGTAGAGCAAGGTCATTTCAAGATTACTCAGAAGCTCAAGACAAAAAAGATAATTGAATTCAATAACAAATTATTTCCTAAAAAAATAAACTATTTTCTCTTTTTAACCTTTTTCTTAGAAGGTTTTTTGACTATTTTTTTGATTCTTTGGTCTTTTTTTTTGGGTTTTCTTTTTTATTATCTTTCTTTTTTACTTTTACATCTACAATTTTGGTTGCCACAGCATCATCAGCTAAGTGGGGGGTTTCAATATCAGGATTATCTTCAAATTCTGGATCAGTCTTGGCAATATCCTCTATTAATTTATTAGTATGGTCTTTGTAGTAACGACTAACAAAAATTTGTCTAATCAATGAAAGTAAAGACACAGTTACAAAATAAATATTCACACCTACAGAGAAAGAAAAGTTAAACAAAAAATGAATATTGGCATGACATATAATGTCTGAAATTCTAAGCTCTTTTGAAAAGCTTCTGAGTCAAAGGCACCATTACTCTTCTTCTTTGGCTTGGTAATTACTGGTTTGGGAGCTAACTTAAAAGTATAAAGTCCATACAAATAAGAAAATACTAGGTTAGCTAATGGCAACCATATAAAATTTCTAGCCTGAGTACCTATATCCAAAAAACCAAAAGCGGTATTGTTAAAACTAGATTCAGTAGTCCCAAAAAAGTTTTCATACAATTCTATACTAATTTTGCCTTGTGATAGGTCGCTAGTCAAATATAACAATCCAGATGCAAAAAAAATCTGAGCAATCAAAACTACCAAAAATGAGCTATTGTTAACACCATGCTTACGGTTGAACTCTACAGTAGCTTTGAGTAATTCTTGTTGGTTACCTTTGTGCTTTTCTTGGATCGCTTTAAGTTTTGGCTGAAGAATTTTAATCTTTTGACCATTAAGATAAGTAGCTATAAAAAGTGGCCACAAAAGCAAATTAACCACAGTCGCAATCAATACTATTGATACACCAATATCACCAGTAAAGTTGTAAAAAAACTGTAATAAATTAAGTTGTGGCCTATACACCAAGTTCTGAAATATCCAAACAATTACATTCATATCCTCTTATTAGTTATTATTTTTCTGATCTATGTTGTTAAGTAAATTATAAATCCTTTCAATCTCTATATCTTCTTTGTCTACAAAAAAACCAATTTTAGTTTTACGAAATGTAAGACCTTGCTCAAACAAGTAATCTGACAAATTTCGAGAAGTCTTTTTTAGCTTAGTCAAAGTAGTACCAAGTTTACCATTGGTAGTGTTAATTCCAACATTAATTTTTTGGCGTGCTTTATCATATGATACAGATTTAACAGTCCAAAATTGTTTTCTAAGTTCTTCTTGATTAAGCAAAAAATCGACACCGTCAGCATTAATTCACGGTTTTGCTTCTTTTGTTTTCTTTTCTTTTGTCTATAGGAAACAACTTTTTCCATAATATAAAATACTTATAAATAACAAATCAACTCTATAACCAAATCACAAATTTGTCAACTAATCTAGATTATATTGGCTTTTGAGCAGGTTCAAGTTTTCATACAAACTATCTAGGTTTTCAAAATATTCATCGGTCTGCAAATTACTTTTTTGAGTGATTCGAAAAAGTTTAGTGTAACTAAAATATCCAGTCTGATTATAAAGCTCTTCAATTTTTTTTGGATCAAGATTAGATGAATTATTCATTTCCTCAATTTTTTTAACCAGCTCATCACTTCTTTGATTATAATTACCGTCATTTTTCTCGCTTGTATCAAAATACCACTGTTCTAATTTAGCTACACCTAACAAAACTTCTAAAGCTCTCTCAGATTTGTTAAAATCAAGACCATTTTCTTTGAAATCAAAATAATCTTTTTTGTCATTAAGTAAATCTTTTTCCTGTTCATATCTATCCATCTCAATCGTAAGCGTTACAAAAATATCTCCCAAAAAATACTCAAGATTGTTAACTGTTTCGTCATATGTAGAACTGGAGTTGTTTTGCTTAGGTACGCTTTGAATAATTTCATCAACCTGCAACTGTAAGTTTTTCAAGTCTTGGATGATTTTATCATAACTTTCGGCAGTATCATCAGCAATCAATGTTTTGTTTGTAATTATGCCATACTCATTCTCAATCAATCCAAAAGAGCCATCAGCAAATGTTTGTAAAGTTTTTATCTTCTCAATCTCTTGATTACGACTACTGATAAACGACAAAACCCCAAATAAAATAATCCCAAAAAAACTATCGCCCGAATATTAGTTCTAAAAATTGCTTTGATTCTCTCCATCAAAGTGAAGCTAAATCCAAAACAAAAAAAAGTCAAAAAATAATCCCCACCATAAATTAATAGTGGGGTAGTGGTTAGAAGCATCTTGAATTAAGCAACTAGCTCAAACTGTTTCTCGAAAATATAAACTCTCGCCTGGTTGATAAACTCATGCATGATGCAAAATAAAGAAGACTCAGGAAATTCTAGTTGATTTACCTCCGAGAACATAATTCCAGTTGGATGATCATTAACAAAGACTTCTCCATCTTTGCTAATAACAAAATCAATATCTGGAGCCAAAAACATGTCTTCAATATACTGAGTTTTATTTTCCATTATTTTACTAATTCTCCTTTTCAACATACAAATAATAGTGTATTTTTCTCTTTTTGTCAAGGTGTTAAGCAAAATTAAACGCAAAAAATAGTGTGCCGCTCATAACGACACACTAGTGAATTATAATTTAGGACGTGGTAGAAGATGATTATCTGGATAAACCCGGATACAAATATACAAGATAATTGTGCGAGCTAGAAGATTAAGATAAAATATCTTCTTTTCCATAGTCATCAATTCTCCATCAAATTCATCAGGAATATATTCCAAATACTTTCTCAAATAGTTTTCAAGTATCCATTCCTGAAGTTTTTTGGTTACCTCCAATCTGTCACCAGAGTAATAAGCCGCATTTCTAATATCGAGAACATGCTTGGCTAATATCTCACAAACTGCCAAAACTAGAGGTTCGCTAATATTCTTAGCAACCCAATATGTCTTGAAAGGTGAGCACATTGCCAAGAGTTCATGGATATCAATCAAGTCTAAATTCTGGTCAATAATTTAACCTCCTTATAACTAAATACATAATAAATTTATCACATTTTTTGTGTTATGTCAAGCATATTCATCAATAAAACCTAGACTAAAAAGCCAAAAATAATTGATCTCTTGACAAAAATTAAATTTTGTTGTAGTTATCTCGCATCTAATAGATGTTTATGTTATTATATCGCTTAATTAAGCCAGTTATGGCAATCTTACTTCTTGTTTTAATCTTAGTCCTTAATCCTATTGTTAATGCTCAATCAACACCAACTACTAAAGATTCTAATATCAAAATAAATATTAACCAGACTTATGAAGTTTCCTGGGAATCGATTCTTGATAATTACTCTGGTCCAAATCAAGCTCAAGCTATAATTTTGCACGAAATGCCACTACACGGTAGTCTTAATTGGGGACAAATCAACTACCCATACACATTGAACCAAACAGGTGAGGCTTTTTGGTATTCTCCTAATCTTGATTTCCAAGGAGCAGATCATTTTAAATACCAGCTTTATGATGGATATAACTACTCAAATATTTCATCATATAATTTTGATATTCTAAATCTTCACACACAAAATAATTGGGTTTATTGTCCAGAAGATATTATTAGTAATGAAGATGATCAACAAACTACTTCCACTAATAATTTTGGTAATGCAGGTTCTCTCAACTATCATAATATTATCACAAATTACGGTACTGGGAGTGGAGGTGATTCCCTAATTAATCAACCAAAAACCAAATCTCCTTTGATAAGAACTGGTGGATTTTCTTTATAAGCCACATTGATACTAACTCCCAATAGGGAGTTTTTTCTTGACCATTTTGAACATATCCTTTAGCCTTACAAAATTATGGCTGAAAAAAAATCCACTACTAAAAAGAAAGTTACTGAGATCAAAAAAATTAATTCTTCCAACCCAAAAAGTTCATCAAAAAAACCTGCCCAATCCGCACCCAAAAAGCTCAAACAATCATCAGTAATATCACTAATTATTTTGTTTGCATTAATCTTAGTTGGTGTAGTTGGTTACCTTAACTACAAAAATTCTGTAGATGCAGTTTTTGATTACTATTCAACCAATGATCAAAGAAGGAGTGAAACAATTTATCAAGATTTTGACAGCGAGCAACCCAAACAAAAAACAGTTATAACTAGGTTTGGTCTTAATCATCTTACATATTCTTTAGTTCACCAAAGTACTGACAATAATAATGAAATTTTTGTGGAGACTTTTTATCTAAAAAGATCCAACCCAATCAAATTTGAAGTCACTAAATCTTTTAGAAACATAGTTACCAATAAAGAATTTGATGAAGTCGTCAAACTGGCCAGAAAACATGATCTGCATCTTGATAACCCAGATGAGAACCAAACAGAAATAATAAGTATTAGAGATTTAGATCTCACCCCAGCTCAGCAAGAACAAGCTACTCAACAACAAGCTGCTCAAGAGGAACAAAAAAAAGCTCAAGAAGAGTATGAAGCTCTGCCTACAGATCAAAAAATTCTAAAGTTAGAAGAGCAAGTGAATGATATAAAAGGGTTCATGAAAGCAGTTGAAGACGGTGAAACAACTTATAACGGTCAAGCAATTCCTGAAGGTGTTGATCCTAACTATCTTGAACAAGTACTTCAAGGAACTCTTAATGAGATTGAAAGATTAAAAACTGCACCAGAAGGTGAGTCTGCTGAAAATAGCCAATCTGAACAACCAAGCTCACAAAATACTGAAGAACCACAATAAAAATCTTTCCAATAAATCGTTCAAAAATTACCCACCATTATGGTGGGTTTTAATATAAGTATTTACTCAAAAGCAACATCCAAATATATAGAATATTCTTTTTCTGGTGCTTGAGCTTTTTCAAAACACTCCTCAAAGTCTTCTTTTTTCAGCTGATGATTTTTGGGAAATGGAATTTGTTTCAAGAATTTAATAGCCTCAACAAATAGATCGCCCATTTGCCTCCTTTTTTTAAAATCATCTGATTCATTAGCTTTTTGAATCATTTTAACAAAAAGAGATTTCCATTCTCCAAGAACTAATGATAATAAAAAATCAAATCTAAAAAGAGGGTTGTTTGGAATCTCGTTAGGCTCAAAACCAAGTTCTCTTACAAGTAAAACCAGTCGATTCACTAAATCTTGACCAGTGATTAACTTTGTGTACCAGTCAGGTAACATAGCAACTCCAGATTAGCTTCAAAACTATTTTTGAAATATCGCAATATTTGCCAATCTTGTCAATTTATTGACCAAACCTCTGATGACCAAAGAAAGTCACCCAAGCTTGTCCATTTGAGCTCACAGGAAGAACTTCATCTTCAGAGTTTTTCCGTAGTAAAAATATCTTATTTTCATCACTAACAGTATAATATATCAAATCTCCAAAAACATAAAAATCAGTAATACCCCCAACATCTGTGAGTTGAACTACTTCCAATGTTTCAGCATTCAGTTGGTAAATATTAGTTTGTTTATCACTCTGACTAAGAACATAAAAGTTATTACTCTCGTCACTAGCAATAAAACTACTGCTAGAGTTAAGACCACTAATCTCTCGATTTTCTTTGCTTTGATTGTCCCATACCATTAACTTAGTTACACCAGAATTACCTAAAGTATTTGTATATATCAAATACCGATTGGAGTTAGAATAAGCTACAGGCAAGTAGTATTCGGACTCAAAACCTTTCAAGGATTCAGCCACTACATCAAATTTCCCATTTTTAATATCCACATCATATAATTTATTACCCAAATACTTTCCAGCTCTACCATAAAAAGCATCAATGAATTCGTTGTTACGTAACTGATAACTCATCCTAGATAAGTCAGCACTTGATTTTACATTGTCAGCAATTTCGTAGCCCCCATCTTTGAATTGTCTGGATCTGATTGTTATTGGATTCTTATTATCAAATTCACTAGAGATTACTTGAGAGAGGGTTGTTGAAGTGTCCACCTTGTAATCGTCAATAATAGTAATAATTTTCATGGCGTCAAAGTCAATATTTTTCTGTACATAGCGATTCTCTTTATTTTCCCAAGTGGTAATTACATTAGCCTTGATTGCGTCATCACCATTAAGATTGGTTTGCCAGATCTCTTTGGTAACAAAATCAAGGTTCACAGTGAAGAACACCTTTTCTCCATCTATACCAAACCCAGAAACAGCTTTGTCAGTTAATTTTATTTCGCCACTTCCATCCACATTACTGCTATATATCTTATTCACTCCATCTCTATTAGAAGAATAAACAATTTTACCTTCCGGTATTAGCTTCAAAGATTCTGGAAGTTCAGCTACTTTAATTTCTTTTGATAAATACCCAGCTTTTCCAAAAACAATATTTCCCTCAACTTTTTGGAGTTGCTCGAACTTAATTACCCCATCTTCATTACTACTACCAAATTCAGTACTCACTCCACTAAGTGGTGAGTTATTACTCCAATCAAGAATAGTTACATCCTTTCTAAGGTTAGGAGTAAGTTTAATATCTTCAATAATATTTTCTCCAGGAATAAGATTAATCTCTCTTTGAATATAATCATAAGCTGGCTTGTCAATAATTAATTGAACTTTTCCTATATCAATATTCTCAGTAACCATATTAAACTCATCATTACCAAAGATCTCCACATTCTTACCATTAATAGTTACAAAACTTTTCAACTTTTCCAAATCAAAATCCTCATCATCAAGAACAACATTAGCCACAATATAGCTATATTCAAGCGGTTCCAACTCTATATGATAATCTCTCAAAAAATTCTTTCCCCGAAATAAAGTTTGCTTAATGGGCTTGTAATTTTTGGACTCCACAGAAATATCAACAGGGTTTTGAGTGATCCCTCTGAAGCGAAACTTCCCCTGGGAATCCGTTTCAATAGTAGAGCTACCCAAAGTAACTTCAACCCCTTTGACGGGTTTGTCATCAATTCCAATCACAGTTCCGTTAACAGTGTTGATCTTTACAAAACCAATCAAACCAAAGAGAAAAATAACAATCACCAGAAAAAACCCAACCTCCATTTTCCAGCTTCTCTTAATAAAATTCCAAGCTCCAGCAATTATTCCTCTAGATTCTGGATGAGTTTCTTGTATTGTTGATTTGATTTGTTTTTTTGTAGGCATGCTAATTTTTTATATTAATAATGAAAAGACTGATTGAACCAACCACTATTGAAGAGATCACAATTGAGAAAGCTATCCAAAAACCAATACCTCCACCACCACAAATAAAAAATGTCTAATAATTACTGGCAATAACCCTCTTTTGGTTTTCATATTTTTGTTTTTGTTGTGAATTTTTGTTTGTTATTGTTAAAGTATATCACATAAACTTATACATTGCAAAATGTTGACCAAGATTAGTTTTTTATATAAAAATATTACTATGAATACCATTAAAAAAGAACAAGTTAAAAGCAAAAGAATTTCATTTATTTTAATAGGTTTATTATTAATTGGAATTAGCGTCTTGTTAATATTTCAAAACTATAATCGACCTAGTAATAATCCCCAGTCAAAGCAAGAAATTGTAGAGATAATCGAAGAAAAAAATCAAGAAGGTGAGGTGATTTTTGATGCAGATGGAGCAAAGCTTACCCAAAAATTAAAAAAATCAGGATTAAATATTGGTTTTGTTGGGTCGGTTTTGTACAAATCTTTAGATATAGATTTTCCTGAGAAGGCTCAAGAAGATGAGGTGGATTCGCTCAAGAATCTATTCCCCAATTACCAGCCCTTGAGCACCTTAATTGAGGCCCCAAAAAACCCTACAAAAAGAAACCAACTCATTTGGGAGCAGTATGAGATCACCACGCCAATCCAGTATGCAGCATTTGATGATATTTTTCTCAAAGTTGATGGAACAAACACTTACAGTAATTTTGTAGACAATAACCCAATAGATTCACCAATTCAGCTCAAACTCAGAGATGGAGTAGTGCATTTACCATTTTCTCCAGCCCCAGGTGAGTTAGGCAATTCATATATAATTGGTCACAGTAGTAACTACAACAATGTCCAAAGTGATTATAATTACATATTTGCTCCTCTAATCAATAAAGTTTCAAAAAGGTGAAAAATTTCTAATCTATGACTATCTTGGAAGAGAGTTAGAATTTGAGGTGATTTGAGACCAAAAGTTGTCAACGAAAGAAGATG
>JAAUSE010000041.1 GCA_012031925.1 Candidatus Altimarinota bacterium | reverse complement strand
TCGAAAACTTATGCAACACCTTGTATGGTACAACACCAAAAGACCACACTTATCTCTTGACTTAAAATCACCCTTGCAATATGTACTTGATAACGATCAAAATTCCAGAATGTGGTGGACGAGTACATGAGCTTGACACATTAACCTAGCTAAATGTGTTTTACCAGATCCATGATGACCAGCAAAATATAACATGAAAATGTCCTCAATTTTGTATTGAAATGAACAGTCCTATTATGTTTTATAGCATATAATTTTACTTTGGTCAATAGCAACTACAATATCAATAAAAAACCTATAAAATAAAACACAAATCAACTCGCTTCACTCTATTCATTTCTCTTTTTCTAAAAATACCTTATTATAGGTATAAAATAGTTATAGCCTTGGAAAGGGCAGATGTCTGAGAAAAATTGATTGAGGTGCTTTTAGGTTAGTTCATGCTTGTTAATTTTGGTGGTGAAATTTGGGTTTACTGGGTCAAGATTTGGTCAATGTTTTTTGATTCTTTTTTCAGTTTTTCAGATTGATTTTTTTTTGGTTGTCTTTCAAACTTTCAAGATTTGTTTAAGCCACCGCTTTTTGTAACTTCCACAACTCCTTAGCTATGTTCATATCCATCTCACTCCAACGTGGATTATAGTACTGGCTCTCTAATTCGATTATACGAGCTTCAAATTCTTCTCGTGAGGAGTAGAGCCGGAATCTAGTTTTTCAAAACAATGGATCCTGAATCAAGATCAAGATGACAGGGTTTGGTTCAGTTTGACAACATTTGTGAAGTTTCATATTGCATTTGTGAGTCAATTCTTTTACAGCTTTACGAAAATTATAATTTGTGAAATAGTCCAATACAATATGAACGACCTAATTCAATTAGGATTATTTCTCCTCAGCATTTTCTCTCTAACCAGCCTTATTATCTGGCCTAGAATTAAGTTATCTTGGCTTCAACAAGTTGTCCGTGGAATAATTATTAGTCTTCCTTTTGAGCGTATTCCAAGCCTAGAAATAGCTGGGGTTAGTCTTCGGATCTCTCAGATACTAGTCCTTGTTGGGGTTTGGTTTTTCTTCATCCTTTTAGCCAAAAATGATTCAAAAATAACCTCAATAAAGATCAAAAAAATCAATATCATTTTATTCAGTTTCTTAATAGCCTCTATTCCTTCCTTTTTTGCAGTTGTTAATCAAACAAGGTTCTTAACCACACTTATAGCCACTCTACTAGCTTTTGGGGCTACATTTTTGATATCACAATTTGAGGTCAATCCATTTAAAAGAGTCAAAGAGTTAACAATCTCTCTTACTTTAGTGAGTATTTTTGGAGCTTATCAATTTATTGGAGATCTATTAGGAATTCCTTTTAATTTTACAGGGCTTAGAGAACAATACACCAAAATAGTCTTTGGCATTCCCAGGATTCAAGCAACAGCCCTCGAGCCATTATATTTTGCTGGAATGCTTTTTTTACCCATCTTTGCTAGCCTAATTTTTACATCTTTTCATCAAAGAATTATCCCAAAAATTAAACCTATTCCCAATATTTTAACCTCCAATACAAGTTTATTCATCTTTCTTACCATTATCTTTTTGGCGACATATTCCAAAGCCGCAATTATTATCTTAGTATTGGTGTTAATTCTTCTTCTAATATTCTTGAGTTTCAAAGTTAATACCAACCTTTTGATCAAAAAAATCACAACATTAAGTTTGATATTACTAACCATTTTAACTACAATTGTACTGTATATACCAAAATTCAAGTCTATTTTGTTGACAATTTTTGAATTTTTTATCGCCACTATTTTAGGTCAAGGGGTGTCAGCAGAAGAAAGGCTAAACTTCTTGAAGGCGTTTTACAAAATCCTTCCTCAAAACATAATCACAGGTATTGGATCTGGACAATATGGCCCAGCAGCGACTAAATATATTCCATCTCTTGGTAGCAACATAACGGCTATCGTCAATAATGTATATTTGGAAATATGGCTAGAGTTTGGCTTGATACCAGTATTGATTTTTATTGGAATGCTGACCTATATAATCTCCAAAAATCTTCTCTACCTAATCAAACTCCCAAAATGGCAAAATAATAATGAAATTGCTAGGCTAATATTAGTTTTTTCTCTACTAGCATACAGTATTCAATGGCTAACTTTCTCTCCAATATTCATAATGCCGATATTCATAATTATTGGACTTATCACTAACTTGGAGGACTAAAAAAATATTTACAAACTACAAAATACACAAAAAATTGACCTCTAAGAGATCAAAAGTGCATTAAGAATAATTTAGGAATTTCAACAAAAACTTCAAAAGTGGATTGCCAATACCAGTTACTTTTCCAGCTTGAATCAAGCCGAGAAATTGCGATAACTTTGGGAGTGTCTTTACAAAGTCCTTTAAGCATTAATAAGCTCAAATAAATTTTTACTTTTAATTGGCTATTTGTATCACAAAATACATATGCTGGACTTTCTAGATGATTCTTTTGAGATTTTTGATAACCAAACACGAGAGATTCCAAAACTGTAGAGCTTCTACCTTCCAAAAGAACTTCTGGCAAAAAAGTAAGGTTCACTGGTTGATTAACAAGCAACCACCGCTTAGCTGAAATAGCTCTTGAATTTTTTTTGAGAGAAGTAGGCCCTCCACAAAACACTAATTTTAGCTGATTTTTTTTGGCAAACTCAAGAACTTGGTACAAGTAGTTTTTGTATGAAACCAGATCACCATTTTTCTACTCTCATCAATATAACCATAAAGACAAACCAAAGCAGTCTTGTATTCCACCATCAATCTATACCAAAAAGTAATCAATTACTAATTAACAATCATTAATTTGTCAAAACTAATTATTTACCATATACCTCTTCCATATAATCAAGTCCTTTTTGGACAATCTTCCTCAGAATCTTCATATCTACATCCTCTAGTTTTTTAATATACAGGCAAGATCTTCCAATAGAATGTTTCCCAAGCTTTCCAAGCAGCTCTTTCATATTTTCAAAATCATACCCTGGCATTATATATAGAGTCAAAGCTTCTTTTCGAGGAGAAAAACCCGTTCTCATCCACTCCATTTCTTTTTTGGTAGAATTAGTATATTTGTAAGTCCCATAACCAACTATACTACTCCCCACATTTTTGGTTCTTCTTCAGTAATTTCCTTAAAAAAGTCCAAAATTATCAGTGAATCTTTTTTACGTTGTGGATCTATAATAGACTCAATAAATTTTGTTACATCACCATCATTAAGTTTGGTTTTTAATTCGTAGGCCATATATAAAAATATAAATAAATCCCCTCCAGCTAAATGTCAAGATTACTTTGAACCTGTCTTAATTTGTTTTAATTTGTACCGCACCATTTTTGTAATCAAATCATAAGGAATTGCTTGATCTAAGGGGAATTGAATTGAGCCTTTGCCAACTTTGTATTCTTTTAATTGAGGAAAGGTTTTTAGATCCAAATACATTGCAGGATAAAAACCTATATGATTTTTGAACCCTCCAAAATGAATCACCACTTTACTTCCCAACTTAAAAGTCGGTATATTATAACTGATCATCCCAATGGCTTGTTTGGATTCTTGCTGAATAATTTGACGAATTTTAGTCAAAGCAATTTTAGTTTTTTTAGGAAATGTATCAATATATTCATCAATTGTCTTGAGTTTTGCTTGTTTCATAGCTAAAATATATACAGGTACAGCAGTGTAATGGTTTAATGTAGTTCAACTATAATTACCAATTAATTGGTTCCATTTTTTTTCTGTCAAGAATTCATTACATTTTTTGAAGTGATTATTCCCAAAAAACCTTTATCAGCAGAAAAAGGTGATGGGTGAGCAGACTCAAGAACCAAGTGCTTGGATCGAGATTCTCCAGCTTCATATATCAAAACTTTTTTACCACGAGCAAAATTACCCCACAACATAAACACCAAAGTGTCTTTTTGCATAGAAAGTATTTTAATAACCTGATCAGTAAAATCACCCCAACCAAAATTTGCGTGAGAGTTAGCCTGCCCTGATCTCACCGTCAAAGTATTATTGAGTAATAAAACACCTTGCCTAGCCCAACGAGTCAAATCTGGGTTGTTTTCACATTCATAATTATCGTAACCAAATTCCGACTTAATCTCCTTGTACATATTTCGTAGACTTGGCGGAACTTTGTTCCCAGTCAGTGAACTAAATGACAACCCATCTGCCACTCCAGGAGTATGATATGGATCTTGCCCAATAATCACCACTTTGATCTCATCTACTGGCACTAGATCAAAGGCTCGAAAAATATTCTTAGCCTCAGGAAATACTTTGGTTGAAACATATTCACCCTTAACCTTGGCAACCAACTCTTCAAAATAAGGCTGATCAAACTCTTTTTGCAGGAGAGGAAGCCAGGATTTTTCAATCTTTACTTTCATATCAGTATTATAAAACTACAACCATTTTATGGTCAAAAAATACAAAATTAATATAATCACAAACAATCTTGACAAAATTGAAATTTTATTCAAACTTAACCAAGTAGTTAAGTTTATGATCCAAGAAAAAAAATTAGACCTGATATTCCAATCCCTCGCTAACAAACATCGCAGGGCGATTGTGTACAGATTGACTCTTCAACCTTCTTCGATTAGCAAACTTGCTCAAGAAAACAACTTGTCACTTCCAGCAATCAACAAACATATCAAGGTTCTTGAAAAAGCTAATTTTCTTCAACGTAAAAAGATTAGTACTACTCACTATCTATCTCTCAATCGTGAAAGCTTAAAAACTCTTCACGAATGGATCCGACAATACAATCCATATTGGGGCAGCAATAATGAAAGCCTTGAGAATTATAATGAAAGCCTAAAAAGTGATAACTAATAATAACAATTCAAAAATATATTATATGACAAAATACGTAATGCTCTACCATAGAGGAACAGCCGAAGCAAAACAAAGCGGCCAAATTCACAAACAATGGATGGATTGGTTTGAGTCAATAGGTGAAAATCTTTTGGACGGTGGAAATCCATTTGAGCTTGGAAAGGAAGTCAACAAATCATCAACAAAAGACCTAAAAAAAGAGCAATATCCAGCGGCAGGTTATTCAATAATCAATGCCAAAGATTATGATGAAGCTACAAAAATAGCCAAAGGTTGTCCAGTTTTGGATGATTCAGATGAAGCCTATGTCAGGGTCTTCGAGTGTATCAATATGTAAACATTCCAAGAAAACAATCGACACCCATATTATAATTTCCATGGGTGTCTGATTTTTCTAGAATAATACTATAGTTGACTCTCAAAGAAGTTAATTCCACGTCTTCTAAGATCTCTAAATCTATCTTCTTCAGGAAGAACTATCCAATTGAATCCACATTCCCAATCACTTCCTCTTTTGACGTAATTGCGACAAAATTCCAATCTATCTCCAGTATAGGTTGTTCCTCCGTTAGTTTAATTAAATATTCTTGCTATCAACAAATTTTGAAAGAAATTAGAGTAGTTTTTTTGATTCTTAGTTAAAAATTTTCAGTAAATCATTTTCGTAATACAGCCTGTACAGTTTTTGGATTTGTTTATTCTGATATTGACAAAAGCTCAATTATATGGTTACTTATAATGTAAATCAAAAAGAGGAGGAAAAGTGCCAACCTTTGAGCAAATTGAAGTTCTTCAATCCCTGTGTTATATTCACAAAAAAACTGGCTACATAATTTCTGATTTCGAAATATTTTACCCAGGTTGCAGCGAATGTGTAATTAGAGTGGTATTTCATAAAGAAAATGTTGACGAAAAACCAAAAACAATTCTAGTTTATGCTAGCGGTTCATATATAGAGGATAATTATGGATAACACTCAAGAAAAAAATCTTTCTAAAATCTCTATGGAAGAGGCATGTCAAAAAGCTAGAACTCAAGAATGGACATACGATGAGTTTATAGCGTGGAGGGATGCTCAACCTACAAAAAGAGTAATTAAATACAAGTAATCAACCAAGACTGAGCTAACTACTCAGTCTAATTTTTAAATTAATTACTACTTTACAACCAAAGTGACCAATTTACCTGGAATTATTTTGTGGAATTTTAAGTCTTTTCCCTCCAACCATTTGGTTACTATTGCTTTGGCTTCTGTTAGGATTTCCTCCTCTGTTGCTTCTGCATTTATTCCAAAGTCTGCTCGTACTTTTCCGTTGACTTGTACTGCGTAGGTTACCTCATCATCTACTGTATAAGATTCATCGTACTTGGGCCATGGGTCTTTGTGGATGCTTCCGTATTCTTTATTGAGGGTTTCCCAGTCTATATCTGCTTCAGATTTTTGGGTGTGCTGCAAATATTCAATTATTGCCAACTCCTCAGCCAAATGTGGTGCAAAAGGCGCTAGGACTAGGACAAAGTTTTGCCAGATTTCTCTGTTGATTCCTGTCTGTTCTTTGAGGATATTTACAAAACTCATTAACTCACTCACAGCTACGTTATTTTTTTGAGACTCTAAGTAACCAGTGATTTTTTTGAGCATCTTGTGATAGGCTACCACCAAAGACTTATCAGCTTTGTTATCGTCAACTTTTTCTCTAAGAACCCAAATATCATCCACCAATTTTTTACACCGATTGAGACCTCCCTCTATCCAAGTTACCGTAGCATCATATGGACCAATGAAGCACACATACAATCTTAGAGCATCAGCTCCAACTGTCTCTAGTTTGTCATCAGGAATAATCACATTCCCTTTACTCTTACTCATCTTGGACCCATCTGAACCTAATAATATCCCACCATTATGACGGTAATCATAAGGCTCCATTGTTGGCACCAAACCCTGATCATACAAAAACTTATGGCCAAATCTACTATACAATAAGTGCATAGTTGTATGCTCACCTCCGCCAAAATAATGATCTACTGGCAACCAATAATCCAAATTCTTTTGACTAGCAAACTCTTGAGAATTTTTTGGGTCACAGAATCTTAGATAGTACCAGTTCGACCCAGCCCAATTCGGCATTGTATCAGCTTCTCTAGTTGTCCGTTCATCAACCCTAGTCCAATCAGACTTAGCCAGTGGACTTCGTCCATCTTTACTCGGCTCAAAATCTTCCAAGTCAGGTAACACCAACGGCAATTCAGAATCTTCAAGCAAACGAATCTCTACCTCACCATCATCTTTCTCAACATACTCAATAGGAAAAGGTTCGCCCCAATATCTTTGACGGCTAAACACCCAATCTCGGAATTTGTAATTGACTTGCTTCTCTGCTTTGCCCATCGCCACCAGATCATCAGCAATCACTTCTTTAGCTTGCTCGCTAGTTAGACCATTATATTTTTCAGATCGAAACAAAACCCCATAATCTTCAAAAACATAGCCTTCTTTTATTTTGTCTAAGAAATTTTCTCTAGGCTTCCCATCTTCACTCACAGTCTCGTTAATATAGATCCCATACTGCAGTGCCAGTTCGCAATCTCGACTATCATGCGCGTCAGCCATCACTGCTCCTGTTCCATAACCACCCAACACAAAGTCACTTGCCCATACAGGCAACAATTGGTTATTGAGAGGGTGCCGTACAAATCTTCCAGTAAATACCGCCGACTTTTCTTTACCAATCTGCCTTTCACGATCAGATTTATTCTTGGCCATCTCGATATAATTAGCAACCTCCAATTGATATTCAGGAGTAACCATATCAAGCAAACCATTATACTCTGGTGAGACAATCACAAAAGTTGCCCCTGGCAAAGTATCCACTCTAGTAGTGAAAGTTTTGATTACATTATCTTGGGGAGTAAGTTGCTCAGAATCAAACAAAAAATTATACACAAGCCTGTATGAGGCCAGCCTGCTTGGTGCCAAAAAATCTACCTCTTCTTGTTCACTCAATTGATTATGATATTTACCACAACTCTTAGCCAAATATATAGAACAAAGAGGAAAATCCAAATTCTTTTTATCATTGACTTTATCAGTGATAGTGATTCCCTGCGAGCAGTTGCAGTGTAAAAATTCATCCCATCAAATAGAGCATAAGCATCCAAA
>JAAUSE010000040.1 GCA_012031925.1 Candidatus Altimarinota bacterium | reverse complement strand
AGTGTTCCAATTGGTTGTGCTTCGGTTAGTTTTGGTGATGATATTATCGAAAAAGAAGAATTAAAAAATGTATTGATATACTTTATGAAAAAACTAATGAAGACTGGAGTCTAAAAATCCTTGAAGAGCTTGAAAAGATTAATCTCAAAGAAGCTAAGAATAGTCAGCAATTGACAAAGGATAGTTTGGTCTATAAGTTCTTTACTGGCAAAAGAAAGATTGAAAGACAGAATGCGATAAAGAAAATAATTTTTGATAAGTACAAAAACAATATTCAAGTCTTTCAAAGTTTAATGACTACAATAGCTTCTTTGGATATTGAATAAAAGATAATGTTTTGTTTTGATATTCTACTGTAATTAGCTAGCTATTTATTAAATTCTTGATTTGACAAGTGTTCAATTTTTATTTTTATTTAGTTAAATTAATAATTATATATGTCTATACCTGATGTTAATCTCGTGGCTGTTTTAGTTACTACTGTTCTTAGTTTTGTTGTTGGATATTTGTGGTACGGTCCGATCTTTGGAAAGGCTTGGATGGAGAACAAAGGACTCACTGAGAAGGATATTACAGATGGTGGCTCTTCTATGGGATATACTCTGATTACTTCTATTATTGGAATGTACTTGCTTGGAGTGTTCGTTGCGTGGAGCCAAGCAATGACTTGGATGGAAGGTGCTACAACTGGATTACTTATGGCTACGTTGGTAGGTACATTTGATTTTCACACAGTTGTTTATGACAAAACAAAAGGAATAAATAATAGATTCAAAGATTGGCTACTTCACCTTGGTTATGTGGCGATTTATCTTGCTATAGCTGGAGCAATCTTTGCTGTTTGGTAAAAAGATCAATTTAGCTATTGAGTGTTTTGTTTACTAGGTTTTTTGGAAAATGGTTTGACTACAAAAAAATAAATTTTCTTAATTCTCAAAAAAGCCGATAATTGTTTTAATTACCGGTTGATATTTAGTCTTCAATCTCTTGAGCTATGTCAATTAATTTTTGGATATGACCTAGATCATTTGTGTTGTGTATTGCAAAAAAACTATATCTTGAGTTTTTGAATATAGAGACAACTAGATTGTGAGAAAACTTTTCCATTTTGTCTGCTATACTGTCTAACTCTCCTCGAAAACTTTTTGGAATTCTAACTAGAACACTGTTACCTTTTATAGAAAAATGTTTTGGTAACAATGAAGTTGAATTTGGCATACTCAAACCTCAATGGAAAAACACTTGTTGCTTTTAAGAGATAACATTTTAAACCTCAGTGAATTTTATAATAGGTATAATTTTGTGTCAAGCTTGTGTTCTCGAATTGCTTGATCAGAGGTTATGAAATTTTTTTAATTCTTCTTGCGTGCCTTTCTTCACTGGAATAAGGAGTGTTGAGAAATACTTTGATTAGCTTGATGGCTTTGGTGCTATTCATAAACCTGGCTGGCAGACAAAGAACGTTACCATCATTATGAGCTCGAAGAAGCCTAATAACCTCTCTTTTTTGATAAATTCCTGCTCTTATCCAGGTGTATCTATTGAGAGCAATGCAAATACCCTGCCCAGCTCCACAAATTGCAATGCCTTTAGCTTTGGGTTCTACCTTGAGTTGGTTAGCTAATAGATTAGCAACATCTGGATAATCATCACCTTCTTGGAATTTTTTTGATAAATCAGTGTATTTTATTTTTGATCTAGCTAGTTTTTTTAATAAATCTTCTTTGAGTTCAAAACCGGCGTGATCTGTGGCAACATATAACATATATTTGAATCAACTTTGAGAAAAAATACTTGTCAAGAAACTAAGAGTTTGTTATGACTGAAATAACTGTTGGGGCTTTGGTTAAGGAAACATTGTTGGAATCTTAATTTTTAAAGGAGATAGATTTGGTGCTTATTTTGAATAACTCTTTTGATGGCTCTAGAAATAGAATAACCTCTGCTCAAATTCAACAAATGGAGTATGTTGAAATGATTATCAAATTTAAAAAATCTTGGAACACTTTGGGCAAAATTCCTCATATTGATCAAGTAGATGTTGTTTTTGATAGACTTGACTCGCCTCTGCATATAATTTATGAGCAAGAGTATAGTAAACTCAATAAAAATCTTGATAGTGAATTTGTCAAAAGGATTTTTGTAAAGACTGCTCTTAATTATGAGTACTCAAGGTTTCTAAAAAATGGCACTATCAAAAGCGGATCAATTAAATTGAGTCTAGGCAAAATTAGACAAAAAATTATAGAGTTTTGTGAACTAATCAAAGTTGATTCTAAGATTTGGTTATGCAAGTGAAATAAATTGGGTTAACAATGTAAGTTAACCTTTTTTCTTGGTTTATTGACATATTTTTATATTTGTTTTAGATAAGAAAAGTCTGTTTTGGAGATATACAATGACTAATTCAGTGCCAAAAATAGTAACAAAAAAATCAATTTGGTTGGATTTGAAAAGTTTGTTTGGATTACTTTTTTTTGTCTCAGTTGTGGGTATTGTTGTTTTAATAATTACCGATACTGATGCTAAACTACCTAACAAACTTAATTTGTGGTTTAACAAGATTCGTCAAAACCCACTTGAAGCAACTCTTATTACTTCTGGAATATGTCTGGTAGGATGGATTTTAACTCCTGGTGATGCTGGTGAAATTGCTTTAACTGAAGTTACCTCAACCAAACTAGCTGTTCTTGAAAACAGCAAAAATCTCAACACTCTACAAGCTTCTAATAAGAAGATAATTGATATTTTGGAAGAACAAAAATTCAAACTTCAAAAAAATTTTGATTTGATTGAGAGTAAACAAGCTCCAGCTGTACTTGAAACTGAAGAAGTTGATGATAATCCGGTTAATGTTAACAACACTACTTTGACTTTGTTATTAGATAGTCAAAAACAACTTCAAGAGCAAATCAAATTAATGTCCAGGAATTTTGAACTCCTTAGTGAAAATACTGCTTTGAGGATGAACAAAAACCTTTAGTTACTAATTAATGAACTTAAAATATTAACCCACTCATAAGAGTGGGTTTTTTAAGAATATTAGCTACTTTGAAATTTGTTTACTTCGTATAAAGATTTGCCTTTGAGGTTTTATGTGAAGTGAAAAAACCAATTAATGCATATCCTAGTATTGCTAAAATAATATATGGCAAGATTGAATTAGCTATTTTCCCACCGGTTCTGATAAGCCCAGAATCAAGATCATTAGATCCTAAAAAGACCAATGAAGATGACCCAGCGAATCTTACTTGATAAAGAGAGTCTGCACCATTTGTTGCAAGTGTTGTTACTGGTATTGCTTCGGCAGGAGAATTAAAAATATACCCATTAATTGAGTCATAGTCATCAGTACGATCAGTTGGTGACTTAAAATCAACACTCACTTCAACATCTTCACTGGAAAGACCATCAGTATACTGAAAATTATACATACCTAGTGGTAAACCTGCTGGAATAATACCTGGTAGATCAGAAGGACCTACTACAAAAGTAGAAAATATCCCAGAAGCATTGTTAAGGAGGGTAATTTTAATATCAGTAATACCTGCGATATCTGGAACATCTACAACATCTCCAGCTAATCCATTAATTGTGGTTGAAGAAGATAGAGGTTCATTAGGATAGTCTATAGCAACAGTACCAAGATTGTTATTCGCACCATATTGGGCACTTGCTGGAATGACCGTTGTCACAATTAGCAACATCAAACCACTTATTGAAATTATCTTGTTTAACATAAATTATATTTAAAATGTTTATTTGCATTATTTTACCCAAATTAAATTATGTTTGCAAGCTATTTTGGTTCGATTTTTGACAATATTATTGCAATTTTTGTTATTTAGATAAGAATAATAGAGAATTTTATAGACAATAATTTCCAATTTTGTTATCATATTTCACTATGAAGCTATCATCTGATATAAAGACTATTTTTAAAGAAAATGAATCAATTACTTTTGGCCAGTTTATTCAAAAAATTAGCCACAAGAGTTTTGGTGTGATGTTGGTTGTTTTAGCTATACCATCAGCTTTACCACTGCCAGCTGCTGGCTATTCAGTTCCATTTGGTATAATTCTTACTGTTCTTGCTATACAGATGATATTAAATAAGAAGTATGTATGGTTCCCTAATTGGATAAATAACAGATCGCTTCCAACCTCAAAAGATGCTAAACTACTTAATGGTATGGTAAAGTTTTTAGAGTTTTTTGAGAATTTACTAAAACCTAGACTAAAAATTCTTTCCAAGGGATTATTCTACAGGGTTTTGGGAATATTAGTCCTTTTATGTGCTATATCAATGATAATCCCAATTCCATTAACTAATACTATTCCTGCTTTTGGTGTGTTCTTAGTAGGTCTTGGTCTACTTGAAGAAGATGGTTTTTTTATTTTGGCTGGCCTTATTTCCGCCATTATTGGTCTTAGTTTGACAACAACTATACTTTACTTCTTTGCTATTTTGGGTAGAGAAGGTATTAATTTGGTTCAAGATAATTTTGATAAGGTGATAATTTCTATCAAGAACACTATACTTTAGTCTTTTTGGAATTTGTCTTTAGTCTTTTTTGCTGAGTTTTTTGAATGACATTTGTTTTGTCAACTGGCTTACCTATCAAAATAAATTTTTTAACTTTGTTAATGAAGACTTCGATTTGCTGAGAACTACTTTTTAATATAATTTTATTGCTTTTAACTTTGGTTTTCTTTTTTCTCCAGTAACTATACCCAATGTAAATAACTATACTTAGTAGTGTGGCACTAGAGACCACTAAGCCAAGATTGAAAATTCTTTGCGGCCAAAACTCGATAACCATTTCAATATCATAAGAACCATCTGGTCTTAAACTACAGGAGTCAATATATTTCAAACATACATCAGTAGGGTCTATGTACCAACCGTTTAGGTAACCATACAAACTAAAGTGATTTTCATCAGAGAATTTTGTGGAGGATTTTGGTCTGAGCTTCCATTGGCTATGATAACTTTGTGAAAACTTCAAATAACTTGGATCAGTGATGTTATTTATTGAAAGATTAATTGTGGTTGGATTGACTATATTGTACTCTACTTGAGTGTTGTTTTTTTCAACAAGACTATGATTAACAAGATAGTATTTTCCAGAAAGATCTGGTAGCTTAATCAGTTTTAGGTCGTCAAAATTGGTTTTTATAACTTCTGAATTACTACTTTCAAAATTATTAATAAATATTGAGGCTGTTGTGGCTCCTTTTGGAACTCTAAAAGTCTCAGTAACTTTGTTCCAATCATCATTAAATACATCAACTCTTTTATTGGTAGAGATCTTATTAATATCGTTAAATCCTATATAATAGCCTACCTGCTTGGCTTTTTCACTTTTATACCAAAAAGAAAAATTATACACTTGACCTTCCTTGACTCTAAACACTCCTGGACTAAAACAGGCTGTGTGTCTTTTTGTTTCTAATTGTAGCGATTGTTTACCTGATTTGGCATCGTTTGAAAGACTCATTGAGATGGAAGGGTTGTTGTCGTATTCATTGCAGTTTCCTACTTTTTGACTAAGTAGTCCTTCTTCAAATGAGTAGTTTGTAATAAGATTGTCATACTTTAAACTAGGATCAAAGTAAGTAAACTTATTTGTTTGCTGATCTAAGGAAAGTTTTTGAAAATTTGCAGTTGGCTCTTTGATTTTGATAATACCAAGATCTTCAAATTCTGCGAAATTAAAATTATCATAACCTGTAAGTATCAAGTCACCTGACGATGAGTAAGAGTAGACTGTAAGTGTGGCTTTGGTGGAATTTTGTGGAACATTTACAATTTTGTGAAAATTACCCCACTGGCTATCAATTACAGGTATTTTTTCTGATAATTCTTTGTTTTTGTTATCGAATCCTATGTGATATCCAGCAAATTTACTATTCGGACTTTGAAAATCAAAACTAAGCATATACCTTTTGGAACTGTCCACACTCATAGTGTTTGTGCTTGTGCAAGAAATACTTTTGTAAGCTCCCAACTCTAGATAGTTTTGATCCCCTTTTAATTTCATTGACGAAGAGGATGATGTGCTTTCTGAATTATTGTTACAATTTCCAATCTGATCTTGCCAGAGAATTGGTTCATCAAAACTAGGATTTGGAATTTGGTTGTTCTTATTTTTTGTTTTTATAATAGTAATATTATCGTCAAACTCTCCATAGGAATTTTTAAATTCATCAGTTTTTATTGGTATTATCTCTTCACCATTAATGATATAATAAGAAGAATCAGCTTCTAGATCAATAGATTTTACTAGCAATTTGTTAATTGGGTGAAGAATCTTGGATCGATTTTGATAGAGATTTTGTTTATTTTCTGTGTAAAGATTTAGTTTAGAACCTTCAACAATACTTGATAAGTTTTTGAAATTAAGATTAATGTATAAGTCGTGGTTTACTAAGTTAGTATTATTAAAGTTTTTCTCAATGAAGGTATCTTTTATTTCTTCTGAGTCAAGATTATCAAATATACCTACTGTTGATCCAAAATCTGAACTATTTAAATCATCATTCATTACAAAATCAAAATCATCAATTATATTATCTTTTATGAACTTTAATTTGGAATTGATATTATCCTTTGAATCCAGATTAACTATATTGTTTGAAATATCTAGATAATTAGAAAAACTGGTATTTTCAAAAGCTACAACATCTTCTAGCCCAAGGTCTATTTCTTTTAAGAACTTCATTTCTTTGAGCTTTTTTATGTACCAGTTTCTTATTTCATGAACCTCATCGCCACCATAATGTATAAAAAAATCATCATCGTTAGCAGTGTCTTGAATTGGGACGAAAACATATTTTATCGATCCACCTTTGATTAGACTTTCAAACAAGCTTTCTTTACTCATCATGTTTGATATTTTTGAGAATAGAGTATCTGAAAATGGATCATCAAGATACTTTGACCAATCTTCATTAACAACATTAGTGAGACTAACTTTTGGATGAAGATTATTGTCTGGAGTCCATCTGGAGTCTTTAGGTACCCAAAGTGTTCTGTAAAAAAACTGGTCTTCGTTTAATTTTTTTTCTATAAGACTATAATCATTACTTTTTATTCTTGGAGTAAACATTGTTTCGAAATCACCGTTGAAAATCGGAATTATGTTTGTCAGTGGAATTACTAAATAAATTACACTTACTAAAATTAACAAAAAATTCTTGAATTTTGCCCTTGAGGAAATCATTTTGCTCCAATAATCATATCCTATCACAATTAAAGCTGAATACCCTAACAATGTGAAAAGAAAAAACTTAGTAGATTCACGATACAAAGAAAATCCTGGTAGGTGCTCATAAAGAAATTCATATAGTCCAGCAAATGGAGCATGGTTTTGTTTGGTGAGTAAAATACCAATTAAGGAAATGATTATCCACACACTTACCCAAGAGTGAGCTTTGTTTGTGAGCTTTTTTTGATTGTATAATATTAATGTTGAAATAATCAATATTGGTATTAACGAGTAGATTATCGGTATGCTATTGTGTACAAAGGCTACTGGTTTTTGGCTAGTCCAAAAGGGATGATGGATGGTCAAGGCATTATGTAGTCTTACAAAACTGTAAAATATACTTCTGTTTGCAAGCTCAACTACTGAAGAGCTGGTACCCTTAGCTAATAAAAATGGTAATAACCAAAATGATTGTAGGAGTAAGGTTATTATTGAGACAATAGAAAGTTTTTTTAATGATTGTATTAAGAAGAATTTTTCGTAGTTATGCTCAACAACTGTTTTTAGAAATATGATTGAAATTATAATAATTGTTATGATTGTAACTCTAAGTTCATACAGAATACTTACAGAGAGCAAAAGTGAAAACACAATAGATCGAATAAAAATATTTTTTTTCTCTGATAATAGATCTAAAAACTGACTAATTAATAGTGGTGATAATGCAAAACCAATTGCAAGAGTCAATCCACCTGCTTGGTTGGCTAGATATGGAGTGCTGTATGAAAAAAAAATTGCTCCAACTAAAGCAGCTCTTTTTGAACTGAACTTTTTGAAAAGATTAAAGGACCCTATCAATGGTAATATTACTATAGGAATGAGGAAAAAAAATCTTTTCATTGATAGCAAAGTCAAAACCAAACAACTTGTACAAATTACCTTCAAGA
>JAAUSE010000039.1 GCA_012031925.1 Candidatus Altimarinota bacterium | reverse complement strand
GTATAGTCACTATTTTAATTGCTTTTTATTGGCAACCTACCCTTTTGGTAACTTCTTTAGGTGTAATTTCGGCGGCTATGGTGCTGGCTTTACAAGAGTTTATTAGCAGCTTTTTTGCATGGTTTGTAATTAGAATTCGAGGACCATATAGAAAAGATGATCTTATTCAGATTCAAACTAATGTTGAGACTTATACAGGAATAGTTAAAAAGATTGGTATATTTCGTACCGAACTAAAAGAAAAGATTGGTGGGAGTTCACTCAATAGAGAACAGTTTAGTGGTAAAATTGTTGATTTTCCTAACAATATGATCCTCAAACACCCTGTTAAGAATTTTACATTAGATGACTCTATACTTTGGCATAACATGGATATAGTAGTCACTTATGAGTCTGATTACAAACTAGCTGGCAAAGTCTTAGAAAAAATCCTACACGATTATTTTGTGTTTGCATTAGATCATAAAGATATATACTTGGATGATGTTTATAACCTTAAAGGTTTGTACAAGCCTAGAATTTATTTTTCTTTGGATGAGGATGGACCTTGTTACACAATCTGGTTTGCAACAAGAACAGGTAAACTACGTGAAATTGTTGAAAGAATTAGTATGGAAATGTTAGACGAATTTATTATTCACGGAATAGATATTGCTTATAAGACTTCACGGGTTATCCCTACTCAAGATTTTGATAAGCCTTCAAAATTTTATTTGACTGGACAAACTGAAACTTAATGAAAATTTGATTTGAGTTTTTGACAATTCAACTACTCTCTTCTATTAGTACTTAGATGACTATAACTTATATCGAAAGTCTTAAAGTTTTTAATCTAAGTAGTCTGGATAATGTGGATGAGAAGCAGATCAGAACTATTTATCACCTTTTGGCGAAAAAATACCATCCTGATAAAGGAGGGAATGCTGAGGATTTTATTAAACTTCGTGAGGCATATGCATTTCTCAAAGAAGCTTTGATTAACCCAACCAAACGCAGAACAGATGTAGAATCTTCTAGTAATACAGGACAGACTTCCTACAACTCTAGCACTTCGTTTGAAGATAGTCCTTATAAGGAAGCTTACGAAAAACTCCTCAAACAAATTCGCGATTATGAGAAAATTATTAATAGCGAGGTTTTGATAATTAACAGAACTAGCCAAAACGTTAACACCCAAATTGATACTTATAACAAAGCTCATATTGTTTTAAAAGATTGGTTAGATAAATCTTTAGCTGAGTTAGAAGAAAAAAACCGTATTAAATGGTGGGAAATTGCTGTTCCAAGAAAACATATGGATCAAAACGAATATATAACTAGATATAATAAAATCATTGAGCAGTACAATGAACAAAGTCGACAACTAAATGATGGGTTTAACTCTCAAATGATTAGTACTTATCAAAATAGTTTTAATCTTTTTATAGATATGCTCAAAGAAGCTTAGTAAATTTATATTTTGGAGAACAATTATGCCTTGAAATTAATCAAAGCATTCTTAAAAATTGGGGAACTATATAATAGTGTTAGCTGCTACAGGTTACTCTGCAAAAACAATAAGTAGAGCGAACACCAAAGTCCCAATCGCATATACCATATCTACTTGTTGTATTTTTACAATAATACTTTTTCTCATTCTTGTCAAGCAAAAAGAAATCTTTGGCAATAATGGTGAGTTAAAGACTAATGGCTTTATATTGTCTACTCTTTGGTAAATTCTGAGTACTGTTGGTAAATATACTTTCAATCCCTATAGAACCAAAATTGGATAAATACTTAGCAAACCTATTGATTTTTGCTTGAGATAGTTGAAAAATTTGATCCCGAGTACTTTGTCTTTGTTGGAGGGAAATATTTTGAAGATAGAGATCTAGGTTAAAAGTGCCAACTTGACTTGGAAGAAGGTGTTGATCCATAGAGCCTATTGAGCTAATAATTAGATTTTTTTGATTTTCTTCATTTAATTGATAACTTTGTAAAAACAGATAGATATTTGAATAAACTTTTAAAGTATTATTTAACTGAGGGTCTCGGTAAGAATATACAGAGAAAATTCCAGTATGTTTGTCAAAATTAGCTCGACAACCATAAGCTCCCCCTTTTGCTCTAACTTCGTTCCAAAGATATTCTAGATTAATTAGTTTGAGAATTGGCCAAACTGATCCATCATATTTGTACCCTTGCTCATAAAGATTAAGGCCTTTACAAACATAGTTGATTTTGGATGGTATGATAAAAGCATTATGATTGGTATATCTTACTTTTTTGGGATAAAGCTGATTAGAATTTGGGTTCTCATATAGTGTACTGATAAAATCAAGAAAATCTTGTTTTTTATCTCATCAGTATCATTGTAGGTAAGGGAAATTAATAAATTTTGTTTGGTAAAAATAGATTTTTGAAGATTTTTGAAGATTTTTAGAATCTTACTATATTCACTATCAAACTCACCTAGTAGAGTTTTTAGAAAATAATACTGCTCGAGTCCACTTGTTAACTCTATGTATTTATCTTGATCAGATAAAAGAGATTTTAGCGAACTCAAAGCAAAATGATGACCAGAACTCACAAATGAAGACTCATATGAAGATATCTCGTCTGCTAACAGTTGCTTAATGATTTTGGGGTTATTTAGAATTTGTTTGGTGAGAATTTCTGAAAGAAGATTAAGAAGCTTTGGTAGTTTTTCTTTAAGAGATTTGCAACTAATAATTAACTTGTTTAGATTTTTATTCTTATTATTCACCCCAAAAAAAAGAGTTGTATTGAAATTACCTGTATGAATGTTAAGCTCTTGGTTAAGTTGTTGGTTGCTAAAGTTTTGGGTATCAAGATATTTGAAGGTGTTAATAAGAAGTGGTAGATATTGAAGTTCATCTTGATGTATTGAATTAAGGTCAAAACAAAATCTTGTATAGAGAATTTTATTAGTTTGGTAATTGGTAAGTTGATAATTTACATTACTTAAAGTGCTGATTGTGTAAGGATAGTCTTTGGCGTTTTTACTTAAGTCTTGGAGTGATAAAGTCGGCAACTTAGCAAGATCATTTGGGTGATCTTCTTTTTGTCTAAACTTTTCTAACTCTTCTTGGGCTTTGGTAATGTCTTTAATTGTAGCTGAATTAAACTCTTTGAGACTTTTATTTAGATTGTTTTGGAAAGTTTTGGCGTGCTTTTTGTCTAAATCAGTTTTGGGAATACTGGTAACTGTAATATTGTGGCTGTTGAGAAGGAATAGTTCCTGAATAAGGTTGGAAAAAAGCTGAGGATTTCTTTTGTATTGAGTTTTGATTGAGTCTAGTTGGTTTTGATATTTGATATATTTTATATAATCCTCATCATAAATCCATTTTGAAAGAATAGATAAAATCAAGCTCAAACCTACAGGCTGTGAAGTAGAGTTAAACTCTTTCAGATTAAATTCAATAGAGTTAACTGCAGCTTGTACATCTTTTGGCTCAAAACCTTTAGTGCTAATTTGTTTTAAAGTTTTTGGGATGAAGTTATGAAGTTTGGCTATATTATCAGAAAGAACACCTTGCATTCCAATTGAAAAAATTGGCTGAATCATATCAAGTTCTAACCCACTACCTATTGATAAATTATCTCCATAGCCTGACTCCATTAGAGCTTTGTAAAGTACTGAGGAAGGATTACCTAAAAGAATTTCTTCTAAAATTATTAATGTATAAGGATTTATTTTTGGTAATAACCAAGAGACTGCAGTTTGGGACTTGGCTACTTTATTATCTAAACTACCTGGATCAAATTCGTACTGAAGAGTTTTTGGTTGCTTCCAAATCGGTTGCTTGGATATCAAGGAATTAGAGATGGTGCTGGGTTGATAGTCATATTGACAAAGGTATGAGTTAATTAGTTCAAACCTATAGCTAGATTTGTCATTACCATAGTAAAAAATATATGAGTTACTTGGATGGTAGAATTTTTTATGAAATGCGAGATACTCTTCATAACTAAGTTTGGGAATCTCTTTTGGATCGCCACCACTTTCGTATTGATAGGTAATATCAGGGTGGAGATTATTAAAAATTTTTTCATAGAAGATACTATCTGGATTAGAATAAACCCCCTTCATCTCGTTATATACAACTCCTTTAATATTTAGTTGTTTTTGATTTGCATCAAGCTCATAATGCCAACCCTCTTGTTGGAATACTTTTTTATCAAGAATCGGTTTGAACACAGCATCAAGATAAACTTTGGATAAGTTGTAAAGATCTTGTTTATTAGTAGAAGCTACAGGATAACAAGTTCTATCTGGATAAGTCATTGCATTGAGAAAAGTATTCATTGATGACTTAATGAGATTCACAAAAGGCTCTTTGAGAGGATAATTCTTGGAACCATTAAGCACAGAATGCTCAAGTATATGGGGGATACCTTTTGAATTAGTTACTGGTGTGCGAAAACTTATATTAAAGACTTTATTTTCATCATCATTCTCAATAAAAAGGATTCTGGCTTTGGTTTGTTTGTGACTATAGAGATAAAAATCTGATTCATACTCATGGATAAATTCGTGACTAACTAATTCAAAATTCTCAATGGCAGACATATTAGGTGGTAGCTTTTTTATATCTAAAACTCAAGACTAAAAAATTATTTATAAATTAATTGGAGGCATCTACGGGAGTCGAACCCGTCTAGAAGGTTTTGCAGACCTCTACCTAACCGCTCGGTCAAGACGCCATTATTTGCAATATACTATCACAAAACAACTTAATTGGTCAAGATATAATGTAAAAGGAGGTGCGGATAATTCTTTGGATGGTTTTGGGTGAGACTCTACTCAAATTCTAACTGGGACTTGGCTTTAAATTGCCAGTTAAGAACTTTGATGATTTGAATAAGCTCAAACAGAATAACCAAAAAACTAGTTAGCTGAAAAAAGAGAGTCTCAAAATTGAAAAATTGAAAAGATAGCAAAATAAAAATAATTAAGTAAAAAAGAATTGAAAAAAGTGTGGATCTTATTATATTATTGGTTTTGTTTAGTATAGTTAAAACTAAGAAAAAGACTGATCCAACAAGAAGGTAACTAAAATAATCTTTGGGATAAGATGTCCAAGTAAGCGATAAGTTAGCTGAATTAATAATCCAAATACTACCTGCAGTCAAAATAATATTAATAAAAAAAAGTGATGTTTTGGATTGTATGTATTTGGAAAAGATAGTTTTGTAGCCCAATAAAAAAACCTTGATCAAAAATATTAGAGATGCAATTGATAAGAAATAAGAATAATGATCCGTGGTGTTTTTGAACTCAGCAGTAGTATTGGAGACTTGAAAAGTTGCTAAAGCTGTGTATAGAACCAAAATTGATACGAAAAACCTGGTTCTAGCAAAATTTTTAATTTTATTCACTGATGACATAATAAATATAGATCTAATTCTTATAATTCTAATACTAGGGATGTTTTCTGTCAACTTGACCAAAACAAACCCAGAATTATAATTTATTTGATTTATTCTTTTTATTGAGAAGTATTTTTGTTAGACATCTCTTTTGACGTAGGTATCAATAAAAGGTCTAAATATTCTACTCATTGGGTTGGCTTTGATTTGGCCATATTGAATTCTAGAATCAGCACTGATTAAATAGAGGTGTTTTTTAGCTCTAGTCACTCCAACATAACTAAGCCTGATTTCTTCTTCCAGACCTTTGGGCTCTATGAAACTATTGGAATGTGGTAATAGACCATCTTCCACACCTACTAAAAAAACTGTTTCAAACTCTAAGCCTTTAGATTGATGGAGGCTCATCAAGTTGATTTTGGGTGTATCATTTTCTGTGGACAATTCTTGAGAGGTCATCAACATAACTTGAGCTAAAAACTGGTTGAGCCTGTCTTGTAACGGAATCAATTGATCTTGATCAAAAGGAAACATTATGGAATATAGCTCGCTAATATTATCTACACGAGTTTGAAATTCTTCTTTGGCTGGAAACTCTTTTTTCAGATATCTCATGTATCCAGTAACTACCAAAATATTTTTAGTCAGATCTATCAAAGATGTATTTTGGGACCAAACTGACTGAATTTTGTTTAACAACTCCATTAGCTGATTAATATGTTTGGGAGCAAGGGGATAATTAAAATCCTCTAAATAAGCTAACATTTTTTGAAGGGTTTTGGGGCCAACACCTTCTATTACCAAAGGTAAAAACCTTGAAAGTGATATTTTGTCATCACTATTAGATAGGTATTTGAGAATAGTCAAAGTATCTTTGATTTCCCTTCTTTCCAAGAATCTTACACCTGAAACTAACCTATAAGGTACATTATTCTTAAGGAAAATCTCCTCAATTGACCTTGATTGTGAGTGGGTTCTATAAAGAATGACTACTTGATCAAGTTCTTTGATAGAGTGCCAGTTTATTTTTGAAAAAGCTGAGTAATCATTATAAGTAGAAGTAGTTGCGCTAATTGGAGAAGGAGAAAAGTCAGCACTATCTAGGTATACATCAAACATTGAGCTAACGGGATCAGTCGGTTGCTTGGGAGTTGGAATATCTTGAATATCATCAGGAATGAATTGGGTCTCCTCTTCTTGATAATTATTGAAATTCTCACTGGAATTACTGTGATAAAGTTTTTTTAAGGTTCTAAGTATGTACTCAGCTTCATCTCTTTCATTATTAGCAAGATAATAGTGAACATCTATTTGGTCTTTGTTTTGGGTGAAGAGTTCTTTTTTCTTTTGAAAAGGGTTTTGGTCAATGATTTTTTCGGCTAGATTAAGGATTGGTTGGACTGAGCGATAATTTTGGTTGAGAATAACTTCTGTTGTACCTTCATACTCATTTTCAAAGTTAAGAATAATTTCCACTTTGGATCCACGAAAACCATATATACTTTGAGCGTCATCTCCAACTACAAAAAGAGATCTATATTGGTTAATATGATTGTGATGGAGGGAAGATTGCAATAAATGTTTGGGAGCAAGTAACTTTATAACTTCAAACTGAGCTGGGTTGGTGTCTTGGAACTCATCAACCATAATATGAGACCATCTTGTGTTAATAATTTCTCTAACTTCTTGATAATTATTTAGTAGTAAATATGTTTTCAGTATCAGATCATCAAAATCAACTGCTTGACTGGCTTGAAGGGTTTCTTCGTACTTGGCATAAATTCTATGAAAAACAGCTAAAAATTCTTTGCTTACTTTGCGGCTATTTTGAGAAGTTAGAAGCTCTTGCTTGCATTGACTTATAAAATATTGAGCTAAGGATGGATGAAGATTTTTATCACTTATATTAAGCTCTTTGAGGATTTTTTTAATAATTTTTTTTTGCTCATCAGAATCAATTATAGTAAATTCCTTGCGCAATTCCAAAAAAGATCCAAACTCACGCAGTAACCTGACACCAAGAGAGTGAAAGGTACAAAGCAAAGGTGATTGGGTGTAATCTTGTTGCCAGACAGGTATTTGAGGGAGATTCAAACCACTTTGGCTTAGAAGGTTTCTAACGCGACTGTTCATTTCTGCAGCAGCTTTGTTGGTAAAAGTTAGAGATAAAATATTCCCAGGCATAACCCCTTTGTGTATTAGATAAGCTAACCTTCTGGTGAGAACAGATGTTTTGCCACTACCTGCCCCAGCTATAACCAAAGTTGAACCTCTCAAAGAAGTGGTTGCTTGTAATTGTTTATCATTGAGTCCTTCTAAAATTTTTTTCATACCCTCTTGCATTAGATATTTTCTAAAGACTATTAGAACTTGAAATGCAAAAAAAGTCAAGAATTTGCCAGATTTATTTTAATTATTTAGAATTGTATTATAAAGAATAATATGTTCAAAATAACTACCAAATCAAAGTACAGGGATTTAAGTTCTTATTCAAAGATTTATTATGTTTTAGCAGTTGGAATCTTTATAAGTATTCTTAGTTTTGTATTGTATCAAGGTTTTATTGTAACTTTGACTATGGTGGTTTGTACTATTGTTGCTTATATTTTGTTATCTCGCAAACCTAGAGATATTCTTATTATAATGAACGAGAAGGGTTTAACTGTGGATGAGGATTTTATAGAGTGGAATAATTGTATTGGCTGGGCAAGTGTGGAGTTAAGCGATGGAACTTTGGAGTTTGTTGTGGAAACCACCACTTTGAGAAAAAGATTTTGGTATTTTTATATGTCACCTACACAAAGAGGAATGAAGGAATTTATATTGGAACTAGGTAAGTTTTTGCCATACATGGAAGATATTCCAGCCAAGGATTTGGTTCATAATATTATGAAAAAACTAGAGATAATATAAACCTAAAAAGCCACAGAATCTGTATAATTAAAAATGATATTATTAACTAGACAGGTTTATATTATGGTGCACTCGCTCAAACACATTCTGGAAAAGATGATCTAAATATGCTATGAACTCATAGCTAAAACAACTAAGAGAAATATCACCCCAGAATTATGTATGATTACAGCCAAAAACTAAAGATTCTTGA
>JAAUSE010000011.1 GCA_012031925.1 Candidatus Altimarinota bacterium | reverse complement strand
AGATTTCTTATGAGACTGAACAAACGAGTTTGTTAGACTATAAGAAGCCAGTTGAACTTGTTTTAAAAAAAATCAGAAAAAAATCAATACAGCTCCCAATAAACACCAAGAAAGTAAATGTTGAAGTAAATAAAGAGGAATATTAGCTAATGGTCAAACTTTTCGTTTGGCCATATTTTTTTGTCAGTGTTAGTTTGTATAATGCTTTAGTTGACTTGACAAAAGAGGCTTTTTAAGCTAATATGGTATGCAATTAACAAAAAATCCAAGGAGATCTAATTAATGTTGGATAACTTCAACAAAGGGCTTTGGATAATCGCAACACTTGCAATTATCATATCTTCAAGCGCAACAGTATATATTGCTAATCAGCCTAATTTAAAATGTATAGGTAACGATTGCCCCAAAGCAACCAAAGCTTGGTAATAGTTTCATGTATAGTCACCACATTTATGGTGACTTTTTTATTGGAAAAGATTCATTTCAAAACTTAGCCAATCACTTACCAAAATCAATGAAATTTGCTAATTGAATTGAAGTTAAGTACTAACATTATCCAACAATTCTTTCATATCTGTAATACCTTTAGCAGCCTTGAGAACACCATCTTGAAGCATAGTTAACATTCCTTCCTTCATAGCAACATTACGAACTTCAACAATTGAAGGGTAACGATTACTAATCAACTCCCTTAGACCATTGGTAATTGTTAGAACCTCATACACACCAATTCTACCTTTGTACCCAAGTCCGTTACATTTATCACATCCATCAGAAGTATAAAAAGTTAATTCGTGTGGAATATTTACCCCCGAAGTTTGGTCAATTGTACTAAGTGCTCCTTTGACAACTTCCTTTTGTCTATCATCAAGAGTGTCAACTCTTTTGCAATCTGGACAAATACGTCTGACTAATCTTTGAGCAATTATTGCAGATAGTGAATCCGCCAGCAAAAATCCTTTTATTCCCATCTCCATAAGTCTAGTAATTGCTCCAGCAGCATCGTTGGTATGTAATGTTGAAAGAACCAAGTGACCAGTTAAAGAAGATTCTACAGCTATATCAGCAGTTTCTCCGTCGCGAATCTCACCAACCATTACAATATCAGGGTCTTGTCTGAGAATTGATTTGAGACCAGAAGCAAAAGTGTAACCCCCTTGTTTATCAATCTGTGTTTGGCTAATTCCAGGGAGCTTATATTCAATAGGGTCCTCCAAAGTGATAATTTTACTTTGGGAGTCGTTAAGTTGGTTCAAAAAAGCATACAAAGTAGTAGTTTTTCCACTACCAGTAGGTCCAGTATTGAGAATCATCCCTTGAGGTTTTGATAAAGCAACTTGGACTCTTTCTTTGGAATAATTTTCGAACCCCATATCATCTAACTTCAGCTCTACTGATCCAGTTCCCAAGAGTCTCATTACAATTGAATAACCATAGTTAGAAGGAAGCATAGAGACACGAACATCAATTTCTTTTTCCTTATGAACAAAACTAAACCTACCATCTTGAGGAATGTTATCCACGTTTAGTTTGAGTCCTGATAGAACCTTAACCCTGCTTTCAATAGTTTTTTGACTACTTTTAGGAAGGTTGGCAAAAGTATACAATACTCCATCAAGTCTAAGTCTTAGATTGTAGACAGTTTTTTCTGGTTCAAAGTGAATATCTGAAGCGTCGTTTTGAAGTGCTGCGCGTAAAATCGTCTCAATAATTTCAGAGGTCGAAGTGGAATCAAGTAATTGTTTAAGGTTTTTTAAATCTAGGGCTTCTTTGTCTTCTCCCAAATCTAAGTTAATAGTATCATCAACGGTTTCAGTAGCAAAAACATAATCATAAGTTTTAACTAATTTATCAAAACTCAAAGAAGAGCATAAATATATTTTAGTTTTGAAACCATCCTTTTGTATTAATTGAATAACCTCGTCTTGATATTGGTGGCCAGGTTCTGGAGTAGTTAGCATACAAACATTACCATCTCTGGAAAACATACCCATTTTGGATCTAATCACATCCTCTTTAGAAACCTTCATCAAAATATCAGTATCTATAGGATATCCATAGAGATTAATATATGGCATTCCTAACTCGACGGCTTTTTGTTGAGCATTTCCTTCCAAAAAAAACTGATCTAAGTCGTCTTTGACTCGTTCACTACGGTTGATTTTGTTCTTGGAGATTGTAGTCAAATTTACTTCATTAGGATCATCTGATTTGGGCTTTAGCTGTACTGACATTAAGAAAATATTTAAGTTCATTTCAATTATCTCAACAAAAAATAACTTAGTCAACAAAAGACCAGCTTTTATTCTAAGCTGGTGGTATAATACTACATGATTAAGTTTTTTTCATGATCGCTCCAAGTAGATTCTCCAAAATAAACACATTATCCACACTTGGTTCAAAATTATTCTTGGACAAAAAATGCTTGATTTTGCTAATCCTAATCTCAGTGTCTGTGCTAGAAAAAATATCCACTTGCAGTTTTAACTTATCAACAATATTGCTTTCCAACAAACCATCAAGATCATCATAAGCCTGTTCTTTGGGTGTAAGATTAGGTTGGTTCGAAAACTGCATAAGCCTGATTTGTAGAGACAACCAACTACTATTGACGCAAACGTCCAAAATTTTGTCAAGAAGCCCTGCTACAATTTCAGATATTTTCTTGTAGCCCAAAATGCAGTCAAGACACCAACCATAGAGCCTACAAATATTGTAGAAAAAATACTTAGATAAAGTTGGTTCATCAAGGCGTTTGTATTTGTAGTGCTATCTAACTGTAGCCATTCTTGCAAAGTAGGTAGTAGCACAAACAAAGCTGGCAAAAAAACACCAACCACAATCAAAGAAGCTATTAAATTATAATAAAATCCCTCTACAATAAATGGCCCACGGATATAATTGTTAGTCGCCCCAACCAACCTCATAATCTCAATTTCGTTTTTTCGATGAAATATTGTGATACGAAGAATGTTTGACATCACCAGCATAGAGACCAAAGCAAATATTATTATCAAAGCCAGTCCACCAATATTCGTCCACCGATAAATATTTTGTAATTGATTGATAAAAGCTTGTTGGTCACGAACCTCGTCAACAATCTCATTGAATTTGGGATCTCTAGCAAAGCTTACAATCTTCTCATAACTTTCACTATCCACCGGAGACACATCAATATATTCCAAAAAAAGTTCATCTTCTGTCCCTTCCAGTTTTTCGATCAGATCAGAGGCTGTGTTGTTGCTTTGGGATAGTTCATCTTTGGCTTGAGACCCATCAACAAAATTAACCTCTTTAACAAACTCCTGCTGATTCAAATCCTCAATCATTTCATTAACCGAAGCCACTGTGGCTTCATCTTTGAAATATACCAAAACACTAATTTGCTGATCAAATTTTCTTAGAGAAAAACCAACAACAGTAGACACACTAGCCACAAAAGCAACCGAAGCCAAGCTCACAATCAAAACACTAATTGCAGTCATAGACAACCAGAAAGATCTAATTAGATTGGTAAAACCACCAACAAAAGAATGTTTTATCATACAATTATAACCAAATTTTTAGTTAAACTGTAACTTACTAGTCAAGATTAATATTGTCAACAAATGCAAAAAATGAGCCAAGTGTTGTCTTGACTTCCATCGCGATTGTTTTCAGTCCAGTTGAATATTCCCATCAAGTTTAACTTGAAATAAAGTACAAGCTTAGCAAAATTTGCCAAGCACTTGCTTAATAAAAATATTCTACCCAAAGATCCTCCTATAGAATTGCAAAAATCTTGGAATTATTTGTTTGAGTTGGTGCTAGATGAATATCAAAAAAGTTTGTTGTAAAAAATGACCAACTTGGGTTAGTTGGTCGGGTGGGATTATCTGCGTTTTGGGGATTTGTAGTTTTTGTACTTTGGGTCTTGGCGAGCAAGACCATCATGAACTTCTTCAGCTCTTGGATCGCTAGGATCAATATACGCACCTTCGACAATACCTTCTTGTATAAGCCGAAATAATTCTTTGGGATCTAATTTATCTAAATCTACAGTTGATTTCATGATTTTCTCCTATTAAATTGGATACATGTTCCATTTCTATCGATGAAGATGAATTTTTCGATATTATCTTTCAAGAAAACTAGACAAACAATACCAATTTTTTCACGTTTATCGTTGATAGAAGTGCGAATAATTTTTTGGTATCCATCCATTGATCTTGCTTGTGTTGTTTGACAAGTTTGTCCATCCAGTAATACTGGCATGGTGTGATAATCATATCTTGCACTGTTTGTGTCTAGTCCCTCCAAATAAGTGACCAAATAATAGCACAAAAATACAAATAAGTCAACAAGATGAACAAGTATATCAAGGAGTGAGTAAGATGATAAAAAAGAGTCAAGGATTGTCTTGACTCAAATATGTTTTTAGGCTTGGATGAGGGGCTTTTTGGGAATCCTTTCATCGATTTTGGTCTCTAGTACCAATAGTCTGTTGCTGTTGATCTGGACTTCAGTGGTTAGCTCGTCGGTACGTTTGCCTAAACCATCTCCTTGAGATTTGATTTCTTTTTTGAGATCTTTAACTGCGTTATCAACTATAGTTTGAATCTGCTGTACTGTTGCCATAGTTTCTAATTCCTTAACTCTTTCCTCTTGCTTTATTTCTGTAGAAGTTTCTTTTGTCGACTTATTTTGATACTTAGAATTGTTTTTAGTAATCAAAAAGTAATGCCAAGTAATACAAAAGTAGAAATTAAATAATCATTTTAGACTTGTTATTAATAGGCTAATAGATATGAGCATCTACAAAAGTAGAAATTAAATAATCATTTTAGACTTTTATAAAAGCAAAGAAACAGCTTTATCTACAAAAGTAGAAATTAAATAATCATTTTAGACAAGAACATTGACGGTAAGAAGCTAACATCTACAAAAGTAGAAATTAAATAATCATTTTAGACACAAAAAGACCACTCACAACCACCAAACATCTACAAAAGTAGAAATTAAATAATCATTTTAGACGAGCCACTTGTCGTATCACCAGTAGAATCTACAAAAGTAGAAATTAAATAATCATTTTAGACTTGAGGTTATAGGTATTACGCCCAGTATCTACAAAAGTAGAAATTAAATAATCATTTTAGACCTAACAATCTATAATATGTTTACATACACATCTACAAAAGTAGAAATTAAATAATCATTTTAGACCCTGTGGCTGTACCGTTCTGAGAATGATCTACAAAAGTAGAAATTAAATAATCATTTTAGACGCAAACACAAAAACAGAAAATTCTTCTATCTACAAAAGTAGAAATTAAATAATCATTTTAGACCTACTTGCAGAAGTATTAAGAGCATTATCTACAAAAGTAGAAATTAAATAATCATTTTAGACAGTTGATTATAGATATATATGCTATTTAGATACAAATGAAACAAAGTTAGTTTCACGACTAAATAGCATATATTTGCATAGTCAAAAATATTAAGACTAAGGTTTTACAAAATGAGCATCATAATTTTCACCTTTATTGGTAATAATTAAGCTGTAAAATAATTGATAAGATTCAATAGAAAGAGTATATTCAAAATATTTATTTTAGTCAAACCAAATCAATTCTTTTTCTTCTTGGACACTGTACCCATATCGGCGAATTTTGTGAGTGTCAGCAAGGGAAATAGGTATAATTAGTATCGAATCGGCTAGAGTAAATTTGGGTTTGTATACTTTTTCTATCTCAAGCATGATAATATTGAGGATGCGTGGACTATTTTTGATTTCAAAAACGGAGTATTGTAGTGGGTGACCATATTTTTTGAGAAATTTGTGGAACTTGGTGCGGATTTTGTTGTTGCTAAAATCGTAAGTTACTATGAGCATAAAAGAGAATTATCTAGGTTTGAAAATAAACTGGGGCATGGGATTATCAGTGGGGTTCATGTTAAATCTATAGTATTTTTGGACATAATCATAAATGGATTCTTTGTTTTGCATGATTCCATCAAAGAAAATAGTGGTGTACTTGCGGCTGTTTTTCCAAGGAAGTGAGTAGGTGGGGGATTTTAGTTGGAAGTCTTTGGGGTTAATTTGATTGAGGTTGTGAGCTTTGATAAGATAATAATCAATCATCGGCCGAAAAGGTTCTATGATATCGCAGCTGAGGGATTTGCGTTGAAAAAATAGTTTGTGATAAACACCTTTGTAAGTATCAAAACCATAAAGGAGGAGAAGAGAGTCAATAAAATTGAGTATATATGTATAGCCAATATCTAGTAGAAGGTTGTTGATGTCGTTCTTGGCTCTTGGCTTGCGACCTGTCCATTCGTGTTGGTCGAAAAGAGCAGAAAAGTAGGTTTTGGCAAAGGTTCCTTCTATGCCTAGAAGCTCTTTGTAGTCGATAGTATGGTTGATGGAGTTGGTGGTTTTTGTGAGTAGGGCTCTGGCTTTTTTGGAGTCAATATGATTGTATTTTTGGAGGATATGGATTTGGTTGGTGATTTTGTTGAGGACTATACATTGGGATATAAAAAGCTCGTGGTGGGTTGTGTGATGGTATTGTTGATATCTGAGTAGAAAGTTGCCTGAAGCGTAGGATTGTATCTGGGATTGGACTTGAAAATTTTCTTTGAGTAGGAAAATATTGATACAGTGAGTATTGGCTTGGGCGATGAGGTTGGAGGTGATGGTAAATGAACCAATTATAAATATAACAAAGATTTTGTGGAGTGAGATTTTGTTGGCGATTTTGGAGTTTTTGTAGATGATGATGTTATCGTTGGAAAACTTGAAGTCTAGTTGGATGTCTTTTTCTTGGTGGATGATGAGGATTTGTTTTTGGATAAAGTCTGGTTTGGATAGCATATGCTGGTATTTTTGTTTTTAGAAAGAGAGGTTTTGATAGATAGAGATGTTGGTATTGGGTGAGGTGTGGTTATTTTGGAGTATTGATATTGGGTCAAAGTTTTGGAGGTCTTGGATGGTGGAGGTAAACTCTTGGATTCGTTGCTGGTTGGGTAAGGGAATGGGGTATTTTTTGTTGTCTTGGAGTGAGTGGAGCTGGAGTTTATTGACTTTATAGCCGAGTTCTAGGAGTCCAAACATCTCTGCATATAGTTGGTATCTATAGCCAATGTGTATATGTTTGATGAGGGATTTGCGTTCTGTAAGTACTCCTGTCTTGGTATTATACAAATCAATTCGTCCGCAAAGGTTGTATTGCTCACAAAAAAACATAACACCTTGGAGGGTGTTTTTGACTGTTGTGTATGTAGCTTGATCAATTGATTGGTGGTTGAGGGTGCCGTTTATCTGGGGGAGGTCTTGATAAATTGATTTGTCAAAGTCGCTGTATATAGAGTGGAGATAAATAGACTCTGGTGAGTAGATAAAGTCATTAAGCAAGGAAGCGGGGATGTATTGTTCCATAGGCTTTTTATTTAAGTGTAACTAGTTAATTATATTTAGGCAAATGGTTTGATTAATGAGTTGACAATTTAATTGTATCTAATTAATAGGAGAACATGTCAGATCAATCAATATTCTCAAAGTTCACTAACCTTTATTCACTTACCAAAACGTTACGATTTGAGCTTAAACCAGTTGGAAAGACTTTGGAAAATATGAAAAACAATCTTGGATATGATATTGATTTGCAAACTTTTCTTAAAGATCAAGAAATCGAAGATGCTTATAATCTAATAAAGCCCGAACTAGATAAAATACACGAAGAATTTATTAACGAAGCCTTAACACTGAATGAAGATAGCGATATAGATTTTGAAAGTTATTTTAATGAGTACAAAAAGTCTGATAATCGTGATTTAAAAGAATTTGAAAAAAATTTAAGAAGTCAAATTGATAGTTTGTTTATTAAGACTAGTGAAATTTGGAAGACAAAATATAAAAATAAATATGTTTTTAAAAAGGGATCAGCAGTTGCAAAAAGCTTTAATATATTACTCACAAAAGATATGGTCAAATTAGTGAAAGACAAAAATATTTCTAATGAAGTCAATAATGCAGTAGGCAAGATATACAGCTTTTATGGTTACTTAGCTGGTTATAATCAAAATAGAGAAAACTATTACACTACCAAAGATGAAAAAGCAACTGCTATAGCCACAAGAATTGTACATGATAATCTACCAAAGTATTGTGATAATCTTAAACAATTTGAAAAAATAATCAAAAGAAAAAAAAATAAAGTCACTAAAAAAGTTACTGAGATCATTAGAGAAACAAAACTAGAATATCTTGGAATTTATGAATATGTAAAATCTAAAGAAATTGATCCAACTTTGTTGAAAGCAATTGATGAAAGTTTTTTTGAAATTAATAACTATAGAAAATATCTATCTCAATCTGATATTGAAAAATATAATGGAATAATCGGGGATTATAATTACTTGATTAACTTATACAATCAACATAAAAAGCAAGATTATAAAGAACTAAAGGATGAAGATAAATTTCAAAGTTTGCCTCAATTTAAAACTCTTTATAAGCAAATTGGGTGTGGAAAAAAAGATGCATTATTTTTTGCTATAACACATGATTCAAAAGAACAATCACAGCAAAACAAAGAAAACTTCTCAAAACCATATTCACTGCAAGAACTACTTTTAAACACTAAAAAAGGAGTAGAAAAGTTAATTACTGCAGATCAATCAGGTGATGGAGAAATTTGTAATGTTAATGATTTTATCAATTATATTCTACAAAAAGAAGATTATGAAGGATTATATTGGTCAAAAAAAGTGATGAATACAATTTCTAACTTATATATTGGAAATTGGTTTCATGTTCAAGAATTATGTCAAAAATCTAAGGTTTTTGGTAGAGGATCAAAAAAAGAAAATTATAAAGTGATTATACCTGAGGCAATACCACTCACAGGACTTTTTGAAGTTTTGGATAGTGTTGAGAACTGGAGAGAGGTAGGATTATTTAAAGTAAAAGCCTATGAAGATGAAGCTAAGCAAATAATATTTGAAAATACTGAATATTCAGCATCGCAAACATTACTAAGATTTATAGTTGAAGATATAAAAAAAGAATTAGATCAACTCAAAAAAACAGGTGATGGTTTGGTAAAGATAACAGATTATAAAAATCAAGATAATAAAGATAAAATAAAAGCATACTTAGATAGTATAAAAAAAGTATTATCAATAATTCAATATTTCTCTGTAAATGAAAGTAAAATTAAAATGGTGGAACTCTTGATCCGATAATTGTGGAGGCACTTAAAGATATTATCTTTGAACCTATATTAGAAAATTACGAAATAAACTGGTTCAAGTGGTACGATGCAGTAAGAAATTATCTTACCAAAAAACCACAAGATGATGTAAAAGAAAATAAGTTAAAGCTCAATTTTGAATCTTCAAGTTTACTTGAAGGTTGGGCAGATAGTCCTGAAGGTAATACCCAATACAAAGCATTCTTATTGAAAAATGGTGAAAAATATCTATTAGGAATTACAAACAAACCTAAAATATTTGACAAACAGCTTCATCCAAATGCTTTTGTTGAAAACTCAGAATGGAAAAAAATGATTTATAAACAACTGGATGGTAAAACCATATACGGATCAACTTACAAAGGTGAGTTTGATAAAAAATACCTTGATAACGAAAGTGTAAATCAAAAAGATTTGATACAGAATGTAAAAAAAATGTTACAAAATAAAATTACAATTTTCCCTGAGCTTAAAGAATTATTAAACAAAGAGTATAATTTAGCTAAAGAATTAGCTGCAGATATAGCAAATCTTACTATGTACTACACTGGGTTTGAAAATATTTCTAAAGAATATTTAGAACAAATCCAAAAAGAAGGAAATTTATATTTGCTTGAGATTTATAGTAAAGATTTGTATTCAATTAAAAAAACAGGAAAAGATTTACAAGTAATTTATTTTAATAACTTATTTTCAGAAAATAACTTGAATAATTTAGTTTACAAGTTGAATGGTAAGGGAGAAATATTTTACCGCAAAATTGGTCTAAAAGAAAGAAATATTAAAAAAGGTTATGAAAATAAACCATGGGTCATTAAGGGAAAAAGATTTACTGACTCAAGCACAAAGGACAGTAAAGGTAAACAATTTTTCTTCCATTTTCCTATAACAATTAATGCAAAAAAAATTTCAGGAGTTAGAGATGGAAGACCAAATGGAAATGCTATAAAGAAGGTAAATGAAATTTTTTTAAACTATCTTGAATCCGAATCTGAAAACCTTTATTATCTTGGAATTGATAGAGGTGAGAAACATCTTGCATACTATTGTCTGGTTAATTCTAAAGGAGAAATTATCTCTCAAGGTAGTCTCAATCTACCATTTGTCGATAAAGACGGAAAACCATGTTCAGTAAATGCTAATATAATGATTAGCAAAGACGACGGCACTTTTGAGATTGAAACAGTAACGTGTTGGAATTATAATGATCTTCTTGAAGCTCGAGCAGGTAATCGTGATTTTGCTCGTAAAAACTGGCAGGCAATCGATAGTATCAAAAATCTTAAAAACGGTTATGTTTCACAAGTAATCACAGAAATTATAAAAAATGCGGTTAATCTAGATAATCCAAAACTTACTTTTATTGTATTAGAAGACTTAAACACAGGTTTTAAAAGAAGTAGGATCAAAATTGAAAACCAAGTATATCAAAAACTTGAACTCGCACTAGCCAAAAAACTTAATTTTTATGTAAACAAAAAAGTAGAATCAGGAGTTGGTTCTGTAACTCAAGCACTACAATTAACTCCACCAGTAACTAATTATCAAGATATAGAAAACAAAAAGCAACTAGGTATAATGTTATACACTCGACCAAATTATACTTCAGTAACTGATCCAGTGACTGGATGGCGAAAAAGTGTTTACATTCAAAAAGGTAGTGAAGAAAAAGTCAAAAATCAAATTATCGAAAAATTTACAGATATAACCTGGGAAGATGGAGACTACTGTTTTGAGTATAAAGATAGTAACACTAATAAAATATGGAAGCTGTATTCTGGTAAAAACGGTAAAACATTAGATAGATTTAGAGGTAAAAAAAATGATCATGGAAAATGGGAAATAAAACCTATAAATGTTAAAAGTATATTAGATGAAGTATTTAACGAGAAAGAGTTTGATAAAAATAGATCTTTGCTTTCTCAAATTGTAGATGAAGGTAAGGAAATTTCTGCTATTATAGATATGGGTAAGTGGGATTCTTTAAGATATGCAATCGATCTGATTCAACAAATTAGAAATATTGGTAATAATGAAAGAGATCAAGACTTTATTTTTTCACCAATTAGGGACAATAACGGAAATTATTTTGATTCAAGAGAATATTGGGATAAAGAGAAAAATAATGAAAAAGTAGATCTACCAACTTGTGGTGATGCAAATGGTGCTTATAACATTGCTCGTAAAGGTATAATTATGAATTACATGTCTCAAAAAGGTTATGAACCATACATATCGGAAGAAATTTGGGATAATTGGCTATTAGGTATAGATCACTTTGATAAATGGTTTGAAGGAAATCTAGTTAAATTTAACAAGAAAATAAATAGGTAATGCATCTTTAGATGGCGATGTGAATGGGGCGTATCATATTGCTTTGAAGGTTTTGGTTTGGTTTTGGAAAAGCAAAATAAGTAATATTTGGTATGGTATCTTGTATATGATTATAATCTTCTTGTAAAAGCTTGTGTAATTAAAGTATTTCAAAAATAGAGCCAAGGATTGCCTTGACTCATAGTATTTTTTTTAATTTAACTCTACTTGCAATTGTATTGGGAGAGCAAAGTAAGAATTGAGAGCGTTTGACATTGAACCTTTGAGGTATTTGTCATCAACTGGTTTGCCGGTATCAACAAAGGTGGGAACTCCATCCTTCTTCTTAACCTCTCTCATACCTTGACCTTTGACAAAACAATAGGTTGTGTGTGTCATTTGAGTAAACCTCCTTGAATCTTGGTTTGGGTTATCCATATATTCTCCTGCTCAAATTCTTCTACATATTCTTCGCAGAATTGTTTAATTTGGTCAATATTGGCATCACCAACATCCAATACAAATGTGTTTTCACGATGTTTTTTCCAATACCCTACGCACTCCCAGATAGAAACGTTTTCAAAACAATTGTGCTTATCTAGAAATTCGTAAAAAGCTTTTCTGGATAATTCGTATTGGTACTTTGGAGGAATACCTCTACCACAATATATTTTGAATAGTTCAATCTCTTCTAACTCCCGCATGATACCTCTACAAAATTGACACTACTGGGTAGTATAGTAGCATAGATTTTGACAAAAGTCAAGGTTTTGGGTAATTAGCATTTACTATTTTATATGTGAAGCCTGTTTTGGAGGTTTTGTTTTGGTTTTGGGAGGGTTTTAGAAATAGGTTGGTTGACTGTTTTGAGCGATCAAGGTTGATTGGAATATGAAGATTATTAGCTGGAATATTTGGGTGAAAAACCAAAATCCTATTGAAAATCTCAAAGAGTTTAATATTAAATATACTTTCAATTGATTGAACAAATCTATTACCTGAGCATTTACTTACACCCAAAAAAAAGAGTAAACTATTACATTTACTCTTGTGTTGTGGATTACAAAAATGAATTATTATTTGATATATTCATGATGTATAATTCCTTCCTTCATCATATCAAACATCAATCCCCTAAGCATATTCTGTATTTGCTCTGAGGTAATCCTTTGATCTTTTAGGTGATTAAGCTTACCCTCTTTGAACAGGTTTTCAATTTGTCGACCTGTCAGGTTGTCCAAATTTTGTATTTGCATCATAGCTCTCCAGTACTTGCAAAACTACCTTCTCGAGATACAAAAACCCACTTGGATATTCCAGATCCATCAAGTTTTGAGAACTGAATCTCAAGTGATCCGTTTTGTACAAATTCAGGATTATTATTGTCCGAACTAGAGAAGATATCAACCACAAACCAACCCATTTTGGATTGATCAGATATGATTTGAGTAGCTTTTGTAAGCTGGAGCAAAATCTGTCTATTTTTCATGATACTCCACAAATAATCTATACTGGAGGCTAGTATACTACACAATAAGACTATTGTCAATAAGGACTACGATAATTGACAATGAGTCTTATTTTCCATTTACCAGAAATGATACAAATTTTAATTTTGAAATTAGCTGGCTAAAAAAAGAGTCAGGTTGATTCCTAGACTCTTTTGTATTTAGTTGATCATTTGCAATGGAGATTTTCTTCTTGGGTCTTGATTCATTACATTAATTATAATAGCAATGTTAGCATTGGATTTGTTAACATTTTTATCAACTATTTGTATTTCTTGTATCAAGCTATTTTCAACTTGATCAATCCGCTGAGTTAATTTGGTTTCAACTTGATCAATCCTTTCGTTAAGTATTTTACCTTGCTCAGTAATTCTCGTACCCAAACCATTATCCTGTATCTGCATATCTGCTTTTAGCTCGTCAATTTTTGTATTTAACTTCCCCAAGCTAATTATAATAGCATCAATTTTTGTTTCATTCACTGCGTTATCCTTGTCTTCCTTAGTAACAAGCCTATTCTTAAACCAATCCAAAACTGAAACCACTCACAACCAAAAGTATAGCAGTAATAAATGATTCAGGGTAATGCTGAGATAATCCTTGCAAAAAAGTTTCAGCAATCAGGTGTTTCATTTGCCCTCCAATGTGCGTAATCTTTATACATAGGTTATGTTTTCACAAATTACTGGTATTATCAATATATGTTTTGTTATGTTCCAGCATACTATTGAACAATAAACCACTTTAACCAAATCTCAAGACAGCTATTTTTCTCTACCTCTAAGAAATTTGAGATTACCATTATAGAATTGTGATACACCTTGCAATCCAAATTTGAGTTGAGCAAGTCTATCCACACCAAATCCAAAAGCTAATCCATTGTATTCATCTGTATCCAAGCCCATATTGGCTATTACATTCTTGTGAATTGGGCCAGCCCCAAAAACTTCAATCCAACCACTATTAGAGCAAACTCTACAACCTTGGCTATCACAAAATGGACAACTAATGTCTCCCTCCAAAGAGGGTTGAGTGAAAGGAAAATAACTTGGTCGAAATCTAACTTTGATATTTTTTCCATCAAAAAACTCCTCAAAAAATTTTTTAATCAAGCCGACTAACTGAGCCAAGTTAGTTTTTTTATCCACTATCCACATATCAAACTGAGTGAAATTTATATCGTGAGTGGCATCAACATTCTCATTGCGAAAAACAATTCCTGGAAAGATAACTTTAAATGGTGCTGGGTGACTCTTAGCATATTTGACAGCACTAGCAGTTACTTGTGTCCTCATAACAAAGTTATAACCCTCTGTATCTTTTTGTTTGAGGAAAAAAGTATCTTGCATATCTCTAGCAGGGTGATAATCAGGAGTGTTGACAGAAGTAAAGTTATACCATTGAGATTCTACCAAAGAACCCTCAAAAACATCAAACCCTATTTTAGAAAAAATATCTACAATCTCCTCAACTACAATACTAATTGGATGTTTGTGACCATCAGCTGATCGGTATTTGGAAGAATAAAAGGTAGGATCAAATTGGATATAGTTATCTTTTGATTGCTCGTTTTGAATAATTTGAATACGTCCATCACTAGCATCTTGTATTTCTTTTTTGATTATGTTTAACTTGGCTCCAATATTTTTTTTCTCATCACTATTAGCCTCTTTGACTTGATTAATAAGATCAAAAATCTCCTCACTATTGAGTAGTTGATCTCTAAGAGTTAAGCAAGCTGAGATAGTTGATTTGTTAGCAAATTCCTTTGAATAATCCATAGTATTTATCTCCAAACTATATCCAAACCAAAGATTTGTCAATACCCTAAGAGCAATTTGGTAGTAAAATAGTTACAAAAAACCCCACCAAAAATAGTGAGGATAAGTTTTTTAGGAAAGAGGTAAATTATCTAGGGTTGTCAAAATCCTCAACATACCATCCATAGATAGCATGCAATAAGATAAGCACAATATGCAACCCCAAAACAATCAACCAAGGGAAAAAAACATACGCAAAAGGGTATAAAATTACCAAGGGAATAAGATACAAAGCTGGTCTAATTTGTCCTGGTTTGTTGTCTCCAAAAGTCCACATTACATTAGTTAGACGAAAACGAAAAGTAACTCCAATCCAGGCCATCAAAAAAGCAACTACTAGGATAAAAATCCAAGACCAAAAACCCAAGAATTGAAGTAATCCAACAACTCTAAGAATTTTATAAAACCAATTAATCAGATTGTATTTCTTACTACCTTCATAATTATATTTTGATTTGGGTTGTCGTTTTTTCTCAAGATTATTGTACTCTTTTATAGTATAAATCTTAAGTCTCTGACCCTTGTTCTTTTTGATAAGTTTGTAAGACTTGTAGATCACATAACCAGCAACCCCAAAGAATATTATAAGGGGAAGATTAGTAATCAAAAAAATTACAACACCCAATATCAGCCCAAATAATCCAATTACTGTTGGTATTAATACCAAAAACCACCAAAAATGAACCAAATAAAAAAAATCGTCCAAATAAGAATTTTTAGATAATCAAGGTAGCTAAACAATTTGCTTGAGCTAGAAGGATTTTTAGTTCGAATCAACTCAAACCCCTTGATGGACTCATCAGAATTATTCATCTTTTCAACTCCAATCCTCAATAAATAATAAGAACATTATAACACAAAAAATAACTAATGTAAAGCCTTTATTTGGATAGATACTTAAACAGACAAATTAAATACTAAGTTGTTCATAAGCAATCTTGGCGGCTTCTGTTTCAGCTTCTTGTTTGGTTCTACCAGTACCTTGGCTGAATAGTTTGTTATCTATCCAAACTCCACATATATAGATTTTGTTATGATCTTTGCCCGTCTCACTGATGACTTTGTATTTGGGTGTTATTTTTTTGGTTTTTTGACAATATTCTTGCAAAATCGTTTTGTAATCATCATAAGATTTGGTATCAATTATTTGGGGAAGTAACACTAACATATTTTGTTGAATGAAGTTAAGGCATGATTTTAGACCACCATCCAAATACATTGCCCCCAAAATAGCCTCCACACAATCAGCTACAATTGACGGTCTAGCTTTGCCAAAATCCTCTAACTCTCCTTTACTTAGCAAAATTTCTCCATCCAAACCAAGCTTGATCCCAATTTCGGCATTTATTTTACCTTTGACCAAAGAAGATCTCAGCTTGGTCATCTGCCCTTCATCAACATCAAGTTGTTTGTACAAATAATCAGAAACGATCAACTCCAAGACTGCATCCCCCAAAAACTCTAACCGCTCATTATGATTAGTCAGGCTATCATCTCGACTTTTTTCATTTAGATATGAGCGGTGTATCAAGGCTTTTTGCAACAACTCTTTATCCTCAAATACATAACTGATAATATTTTCAACTTTAGCTAAATTAGATCTTGTTTTGAAAGAACTATTTCTTTTCTCCATGTTCATGTCAGAACTATCTCAAATAACCCAAATCCTGTCAATATAGGTAACTCTGTTGTCTATTTGATAGGTACAGCAGTGTAATAATTTAATGTAGTTCGATTATATTGAAAAGCTAATAATGCTAGATGGACTGGTAGTAAGGTAGATTATTAGGAAAGAGGTCTAAGCAATCAACTCAAAAGAGAAATGAAAAACAAGCAGCTCTCTAACCTGACACAATCAAACAAAACCTTCTAAGACAGTCCAAAAGAATATTTGTGAATAATATTAGATTTTTTATCTTTGAAAATTACTCCCTCAATAATCATATTTTCTTCGTAGTGTATTGCCCATTGAAAATTAGACTCAGTATCCAGTATCAAGAAAGGGTTCAATCGCCAGTTACCTAAAAGTTCTTGAATTTTCATTACAAAACCATTTGTAGTTGAACCAAAAAAATCTGCTGGTATACAAAAATCCTCAATCAAATTGTGATACCTAATCAACTTCCAAGGCTGCTCAACTAAGCTTTGAAAATCAACTAACTCTTGCAATTGGGTGTTGTTTTGGTTACACCAAAAAGTCCTCTCAATATAATCAATATACATTATCCTCTCATCATTCTGGCCCAAATAATTCCACTCAAAGTCCAAACCAATACGTCCAAGTGATTTGGAATATTTTCGCAAATCTTTTCTCATTCCCTCCATAAATTCAACCCCATCCGCAAACTCATTCAATACTTGAAAAGCCTCAATATTATCTTTGATTTGTACAAAATCATAACCAATATCATCCAACTTTCTTTTGTTATCTATAAGTAAAAACCCATTAGACAGAAGAAAAACCAAAGCTCTTTGGCGAATAAGCATTCTCTCGTCAACTTCTAAATGGGTTTGGTGAGCTGGCACAAATTTGGTATAATTTATTTGGTAACACTATTAATACGATTGAGTATTTCATCTTTGTCCAAAACACTCAAAATTTCAAATGGTGAAGGGGATTTGGCTTGTCCAGAAAGTGCTACTCTTAGTGGCCACAAATAAGCTCCTGTATCATAACTATTTTTTTCTAACCACTTTTTTGATCAAATCTTCCCACTGTTTGGATTTAGATAAAAAAGCTTCCACCAAATCAATTTCATTGGATTTAATATCTAAAAATTTTTCCTGAATCAATTCTTTTATTTGATTCAAATTCTCAAGGCTTTGACCAAGCTCTGATTTGTGCCATTTGAGAACTTCTTTATCTGGTTTTTGCCAATTCAAAATACACTGACTTTCAGTTCCAATCTGGGATAGAGTGTCAATTCGATTTTTATCGAGTAAAAAAGCTAGTCTAGTTTTTTCATCTAGTTTTTTATTTGAGTCAGCCAGTTCGGAAAGCTCAACTTTGAGTTGAATATTTTCCAAAATTCCAGCAGAGGTTTCAGCCCTATCCAATTCTTTGGTATTTGTGTTAGTCATTTTCAAATCTATCAAATATTGCCTACAAAGTTCAATAAATTGATCAAGACTTAACATTTTTATATATTCCCGATTGAACCAAATTAATTTTTTGCTACCAAATCTAGCTGGTGATTTGCTAATAGTTTGGATGGAAAAATCCTTGGCAATGTTTTCAATTATTCTTGTGACTCTAATAGGCTGTGGAAATTTTTGAACATCTTCTTGACTCAAATAAAGCTCTTTATCTGTTCCTGGGCTCCATCCCAAAAAAGCCAAATAATTGACAATTGATTCTGGCAAAAAGCCCTGATCAAGATAACCCGCCATATTTACATTTCCATCCCTTTTGGATAATTTTTTATTGCCAGTTTCTCCAAGAATAAGAGGTAAGTGAAGATACTTTGGAATTTGGTCTTTCCCCCAAAAATCGCTAAACATTACTTGATGTTTGGCAATACTTGGATACCATTCTTGTGCCCGAAGAACCAGAGAAGTTTGCATAAGATGATCGTCTACCAAATGAGCTAAGTGATAGGTAGGGTAGCCGTCAGATTTGAGGATGACAAAATCCTCTTCCAAAGATAAATCAAAACTAGTTTGACCTAATAGTTCATCAAAGCATTCGAAGTTTTCAGCTCTTTGAAGTCTGTACATCAAAGCAGGTTTTTGTTTGCTAGTCAAAATTTTTTCTACATTAGCAAACAAATACTCTACTTCATTCTCAGCTTCTTTTTTGAGGGTTTCTGGATTTTTTTTGGATTTTGCAAACTTTGGGTGCCTCAAGATATTTTCAAGATAATAATCTATTGGTTTTTTGGTAACTTTTTTCAGATTTTGCAAGTCTTCTTTATCTATGGGAGTAAGGTATGACCAATAAGCTAGTTTTTTATTGATCAATTCTTGGGCGTATTTGTGATACAAATCTAATCTCTCCGATTGAATATAAGGACCAAGTTGTCCTTTTTGAAAAACACCATAAAAATCATCTTCAAAAATTCTGGCCTTCCATTGGTTTTGGCAACTTCCACCACCCCCTCATCAGGTTGCAAAGTCAATCTGTCGAGAGTGTCCAAAAGATTAGTAACCGATTCTCTTTGTAGTCTTTGTCTGTCAGTATCTTCAATCCTCAAATACCAAATCCCATGGTTAATCATAGCAAAAAGCTGAGTAAACAGTATTTGCCTAGCAGTACCAAGATGGAGATATCCAGTAGGTGAAGGAGCTTGTCTGGTTCGAAATTTAGAATTCTTTTGCTTATCCATAATAAAAAAATATACCAAAAAGACCGTAATTGTCAATCACATCTTCGGCATACTTGTTGACAAGATTCAATTATTAGATTATATTCATTTGGCAAAATTTTTCCCCTGTAGCAGATAGATATAGCTATATTACAGGAGAATATTTTTTCAATCAACATCAATTAAGACATTTTAGTATGAAAAAGAAAATTGCAATTTTTATTGGTCACATTCTTACTTCCAACCTAGAAATTTTCCTCAAGGAAGATTATGAAATTGGGTTTTTTATAGATTCCCAAAACCCTCAACAATCTAGTGATTTTCAAAAAAACATTCTCCCACACCTTTCTTTTGTTTATCCCATTAATTTCTCTTCTTTCAAGTCTATTCAAAAATCCTTAGCTGGCTTTCATCTTCACAAAGATACAATTTTAGTAGGCACTAGAGATAATTATTTTTTGGCTCAAGCCAAGATTGCTGAGATATTAGGATTGAAACAGTCCAATCTAATGCCAGTAGAGACCGCCCGAAATATCACTAATAAGTTTTTTCAGCGACAATTGTTTATCCAAAACTATCCAGAAATCACCGTACCTTTCAAAAAAATTCGTACTTTTCACGGTGCCTATACTTTTTCTCGCAGATATGGTTTCCCAATCATAGTCAAACCAGCTAATCTATCACAAGGAAAGCTAGTTCACATCTGTAACAATCTCGAAGAGCTTATCAAAAATGTCAGCTATGTTCTAGATAAGGTCACTGAAGTTTATGAGAAACAAAATGTTCGACGCAAACCTCAAGTTATCATTGAAAAATTCATTGATGGACAACAATATTCAGTAGACTCTTATATTGATGTTAAAGGTAATATAACCCACACCCCTGTTTGCAAACAGGTAATTAGTCATGATCTGGGTTTTGATGATTTTCAAACTTATTATTCCGGTTATCCAAGTCACTTAAGTCCAAAAAAAGAGCAAGAAGTTCTCGACACTGTCTCCAAAGCTATCAAATCGCTCAAAGTTGTAGGCACTGTAACTCACGTTGAAGTCAAAGTCACTTCCAAAAATATTCCCAAAATCATCGAAGTAAACATCAGACCAGGTGGTTATAGAGCTAGTATGCTTTTAGAAAGCTATGACACCAATCATATACTCAACGTGGTAAACACATATACCAACAAACCAGTCTTGGTCAAAGATAAATTTTTAAAACACTCTGCTTGTCCACAATTTTGGGCCGAAAAAGAAGGTGAGCTTATAAAAATCCAAGGACTTGATGGAGAGATTCAAAAATTACCTAGCTATATTCGTCATGGAAGGTTGGTCTCAGATGGGGAGATTGTTGGTCCAGTTACCAAAGGTCACAAGAAGACCTGCTTTGCTATTTTGGCCCATGAAAATGAAGACCAGCTCAAAAAAGATCTAATCAAAATTAGAAAAATTATTGATATCCAAGTTAGGTATAAATTGATCCTGTGGGTCAATTTACGTGATCCTGTGGGTCTTTACGCAAGTTACAGAACCTTATAAGTTTTGTAACATCATAGAAGAGTAAAGTTATGGATGTTAGTTGACTAATCAAAATATTTTTGAAATATTAAAGAAATGTTACCACAAGCTATTGAAGACTTGTCAGAAAAATTTCAAGTTTTTCCAGGGATTGGCAAAAGAAGCAGCCAAAAACTTGCTTTGGATCTATTAGAACTAGATATCCAAAAATATCAAGAACTACTAGGCTCTTTACAGCAAGTCCGCCAAGAAATATCTTTTTGTAAGACTTGCGGTTTTTTCTCTTCCAAAAAACAATCAAATTCAATCTGTGAAATTTGCCAAGATGAGACCCGTAACTCTTATCAACTTTGTATTCTTGAAAAACCAACTGATGTTCTAACCATCGAAAAAAGCCAAATCTTTCGTGGCAAATATCATGTTTTAACTAATCTCATCTCCCCGCTAGATAATATTTTTGCCGAGAACACAACTATTTCACAATTAGTTGCCAGTAGAATCCCATCATTACTACAAAAAAACAACGACTTAGAAGTTATAATCTTTTTTCGAGCAGGATTTGCAGCAGAAGCAACCACAGCCTATATCAAAGATCTTCTCCAAGAAAAAGGTTTGCTTAAAAATTTAAAAATAACCAAGTTAGCCCAAGGCCTCCCACTATATTACAACCCAGACACATTAGATCAAGCCACAATGATCCAAGCCCTGGAAGACAGGCGGGAGATATAATATTTGACAAAAAAAAACGAAATGTCTTATGTATCCTAGTAGTTAAAATAAATTCAATTCCAAATTTATGCTACAACTCAACCAATCATTAAAAAACTCTATTTTGGGAGTTATTATTTTTGCAATAATTCTCGTTTCATTTAATTTTCTCAGACCAGTATTTGACGTGAACGCACAGGAAGTTCAAAAAGAAGCCAAACCTGAGCTAATCGAAATTATCGCCAAAACCAAAGAAGGATACAAGTCAGATTCCATCAAAGATAATTTGAAAGATGTAGAATATGATAGAGTGACAATCAAAAGTGAATTCCAAATAGGTGAGCAGACACAAACAGATTTTCTCATCAAGACCAAAGATGAGGATACAGCAGAGATTGAAAGAGAGCTAGATAATCACAGAAGTGGGTATCTCCACAATCTTGAAAACGCTCCAAGTGTAGCTGATGAAAATCCAGAAATCATAAAGAGTTCTCCAGAAGAGATCAGAGAGGCAAGAGAAAAGATCAACTCAGAAATTTCAAATATTAGAGAACTCAAGTTCTTAACAAAAATAGAAACTAAAGATGATCTAAAATCCAAGCTTGATGATAACAATAGCTTCGTTGAAGTCAATGAGCAAGAGCTCAAATATGAGGTTCCAGAAGATAAGCCACAACCAAACCCAGTCAAAGAATTCCAAGAAAAAACCTCATATTGGATAGATAGAATAATGCCAAGCATCCAAGCAGAAGCACAATTAGCACCAGACTGGGTCCCAGATTTTAGCAGTGTAAATTTCTTTGATATGGATGAAGTCGGAACTTGGGTTAGCGGTGAATGGAAACATGATAGCGGTAACTCAAATGCTCAACCTTCAGTTGCATTTGGAAATGGAAAAATGTATGTAGCTGTAAGGGGAAATGATAACAAAGTTTATGTAGGTACGTGGGGCAGTAGTAATGGAAGTAATTTTCTAGGCTGGGCTGAGATTGGGAATAATTGGGTTACACCATCAGCACCAACTATCGAATGGTATTGGGGGAGACTCTATGTTGGGATTCGTGGCACTAATAATGCTCCGTATTACAAATATTCAACCAATGGCGGAGCTACTTGGACAAATTGGACTTCTATGGGTGGAGCTATTTATAGTGGATTTGACCTAGAAAGGGTAGGTAATAGTCTTTATGCGGGTGCTAGAGGAGGTGGCGGAAGACTCTATCTTAACAGAATGGATAATGGAAGTAATAGTTGGACAGGCTGGTCACTTAAAGGTGGGTGGTCAACAATTGATAAACCTGTTCTAGCAGCACATAATAACACACTATATTTTGGCATTAGAGGAACCAATAATAGAGCTTATGTAAATACAAATGCGTTGAGTTGGAGTGATAATAATTGGAGAGAGGTTAGAATTGGTGTAGATGAGAGCTTTGGTATGGCAAGTACTGGTTCAAATATTTGTTTTTTATTCAGAGATTTTGACAGCCAATTAGTTCAAGGTTGTAGTGATGATCCGACTTTGCCAGTACAACCTTTTACAATTCATTCAAATATATTTAGTAATATAGCGCCAGTATTAGGTAAAGACTGGGATCTAATGCAAGTTACAGTGGGAGGTTTTACACAATCTTCACCTGGCTCCTCAGTTAGATTTAGATCTTTAGGCACATCTACAGATAGGGGCTATCTTTCAGAAATGATATGGAGTGATGGTTCGTCAGGATTTGAAGAAAACAGCACCTATGAGCAAAAAATTGCAATCGGAAACGGACAAAACTCCAATTTTCAAACATATCTTGGAAAAGATACTACAGGTTTTCCGTCATGTATGCCAACCCCTAATTACGCTACATCAAACTTGCCAAATTTATATCTTGACACAAGGGTATTAGGCTTTCCAAACAATATACAACAAAGAACTGGCTGTGATAGTGGTTCTAGTGAAGTAACATATACTATAGGCTCTTCTTATCCAAAGCAAATTATTACTGACTCACAATATATAAACTATTGGGTAGATGACCTAGGTCAAAAAGATAGACCCAGGTATTCATTGAGATTTCAAAAAGGAGAGATGAGACCAGATTGGTGTATACTATCAAGTATGTGTAGTGGTTCTATAGATGCAAATACAAGGTATGATTGTAATTCAAATGATGGAGATCAGTGGTGCAGTTTTGTAGATAGTTGTGAAGGTGATTGTGACGGAGAGTTTGCCTGGACAATATCGGAATCAGATATGTTTAACAGAAATGGAACATACCCTTACTGGTATAATGTATATAACAAATAATAGAGGGTGTGATTAATTATATGTATATTATAACTACAATAGCGTACAACTTTTTATTCATCATCCTATTGATTTACTTAATAAAGAAGATACAAGCCTATTCCATAAGTAAGAAATCTATGTTGATTGGATCATATACTATATTGATTTTTCTCTATATATTGCTTGTTGGATTGGTTTTTCCTATTGCAATACTAAACAATAAATGGTTGTCAATTAGTGATAATTTACAATCTAATAGTGATGCAGAATACGAATTTATCCAAAAAAAATTAAGAAGTGTAGACTCTCCATTTGACAAAAAGATGGGTAACTTTGATATTAACTACATTGTTACAGATATTTCCAAATTAAATTATACTTGTGATTCCAATTCGCAAGGGGATAATAATTTTAAACTAGAAGTTGTGGGGGTTAGTATATTTATGTTACCTTCATCGAAAGGGGTTATTGAATGTAACTCCTATCAAAAAGTATAAAGCCAGTCTAATTCTTGTTTCTGTAGAGTGACTCAACTTCTAGTGGAAGACTCAAATTAGTTGATCATCTGTTGAGAAAAATCTAGCCAAATCTCTACACAGAGTCAAAAATATCTTTTTCAACTTTTTTACCACCAATAATTTGACTAATCTTCCAACCTCCAAAAACACTTGGAAGTAGTCCAACACCGTTACAGCCTAAGTTATAAAGTAAATTCTTATTTCTTGGTTCCACTCCAACAATTCTAATCATATTCTTAGTATAACCCATTAAACCATGCCAGTGGTATTTTTTTATTACTTTTTTTGGCAGGTTTGCGTATTCTGTTATAATAAATTTTTCTAAATTTTTGTATTTATCAGCTTTATAATCAACATCTCTATTGTACTTATATCCTTCTTTCAAATTCATTTCTGTTCCTCCAACAGTTAACAAAAACCCTTCACCAAACCTTCTTTTGGTTGTGTAAATATATTCTTCATATTCTTTTAAATTACCTTTTCTTGGCGAATATGAAACAGCTGAGTAAATTTCTTCTTTATAATCAAAACTAAAATAACCTTGCATCAATCCTACTTTACCAATAATATTCTGATGAAAACTTTTAATAATATCCTCTCCATTTTTATTATTGATTTGAAAATTTTCGAAACCGTTAGTACATAGAACTATCTTGTTACAATTAACCAAGCCTTTGTTGCATTTTAAGAAAGAATTTTGTAGTCCAAGGTCAATTCTAATCACTTCAGTTTTTTCGAATACACGAAATCTTTTTGGGTATACTTGTAGTAAGAATTGAATTAATTTTTGACATACCAGGGCTGAGTTCATTATTAAAGTTTTTCTTTCCAAAGCGCCAACAAAATCATCCCTTTGAGTATCTAAATAATCCTTAAGTTTTTTAAGTTCAATTCTTTGGTACAATCCTGCATACTTGTGATCTATGTGGATATCTTTCAAAATATACAACTTTTCAAAATTTCTTTGACCAAGCTTATTATAAACAACAAGATCATCTAATATATTGTTAAGTTGCTCAACAGAATTATAAGCATCATAACCTTTAAAAATTCTAGGTTGAGGAGTTAAATCTATTTTATCTAAAATCTCTAGTAATCTAGTCCAGCTATCTTCAATGACCTGTCTTGCTTCAATAACTTTTTTAGTACCAAATTCTTTTTCAATACTTTTTGCAGATCTTTCAAATTGATTAATAACTTGACCAGCATTATGTCCACTTGCTGATTGTCCAACCTTCCAAGCATCTAATAAAATAACTGATTTTTGGGTATTTTCCAGAATGTAATATGCACTCAAACATCCAGAAATTCCAGCCCCTACAACACAAACCTCAGCATCAACAGTTTTCTCTAATTGATCATAATTAATATCTTCCAGTTGCTCAATCCAAGGAGAGTTATTTAACATAGAATTAGCATTTTCTACTTAATAATATTTTACAAGAACCAAACAATAAAAACAAGTCCATAATATCCAACTGATCCATAATACTCTAAAGGTAATTTCTTTTCTCGTTATAAAAGTGTATTTGTAATCAAGACTTCAAATCATTCATTCTTTTCTACTGGATCGCGTGTTTATTTGACAAAACAAATATATTTGTATAAAACAATGATGTTCTTTATTGGAATAAAAAAATGAATAACGTGCAGCTTTTTATCACAATCATTGAAGATGGAGGTTTTGTTTTATCAAATTTTGAAGTTTTGGATGGTATACTTTTTAGAGTCTATGAATCAAACCAAGCTACAAATACAAAGTTTCTTATTTCACTTGGTGGCGGGTTTTTGGTTACTATGTCTGTAACTCACCCAAATGGCGGTATCGTTAAAAAAACTCTATCGCTTACCGAATCTCCAAGTATAGTTATGAATAAATTCCATCAATGGATTGCTAATGAAAAATCCAAACTAGAAGAGTTCAAAACCAGTGTTTGATTCATTAGATTTCTTGGAACTTAAAAAAGGTTTTACTAACAAATTGTTAGTAAATTTTTTGACAAATTGAGCATTTTGGAAAACAAAAATAACCAATAAATTTGGAGAATAACAGTGAGTAACCTTGAGAATTTTATACAAATTATTATAGAAAACAGATATACCTTTGTTAATCAAATTTCAATTGATGGTATAATTTTCGATAATTATCTTCAACCCGAGCCAAGCTCTAATGCTTATTTTGAATATAATGTTTCAATTACCAAGCCTACAATATTGATGGTTGTATTTACAATCAAGCCTAATAGAGTTTTTTCCTTCACTCAATACCTAGAAGGCGATACTTTAGAAAACATTGCTGAAAGGATAAACAAATGGATGAAAGATAAGAGGTCGATATTAGAAGAGTTCTATTTTTACAAAAACAAATAAGTTTTCCTAGCCTTCAAAAATGTGGGTTATTTTATTGACATAATCAAATAATTAATATAAATCAAATCGTCAGTACTTTTGAGTTTAAGATATATAAGTACCTGATAAAATTGTATGGGTGTGGTGGTGATTTTGATTTTAGGATGTTAAAAAATATGATTTAAAGAGTTCAAATATTATCTTGGTTACCTTAGAGAGGAAAATTAAGTGAAGGATACTAGATCCATTTTTGTTTTTTTGAAAAAAGAACAGTTAGTCAAAGCTTTGAAAGTTATTGAAAAACTTGAAGAAGAAGGTTGGTACATTCAACATATAATTGTAAATACAGGAGTGGATGATGTTGACTATCTTAAATATGAAGTTCTCAAAATCAGAATGTTCAAAGATAATTACTCCAAATTTATTTTCATCCAGACTTCAGGGGAGATTGCAGTATTTTCTGAGATAAATTCAATTGCTTTGTCTAAACCAATTTTTGAAATATCTTGGTTGGAAGCTTTTGAGTCTACCAAATTAAATACACTTAGGTTTGAGCCTAAGTTTTCCACATCAGAAGCCATCAAAATGTTTGAGTCTCTGACAAAAAACATCAGAAGCTAAATCTTATCTAAATTCAAACTATTCCACTCTCAAAACAGGGTGGTTTTTATCTTGCCAAAAGTTCTTTAATCTGTTAAACAAATCTAGTCCATAATTTTTTAGAGGAAAAACAATGTTTGATTTATTAGTATTTTCTTTAATTTCAACCAGTCAAACACCTGAGCTGATTGCCGTAAAAAACATCCCATTCAACAAAATAAAAATCAACACTGAGGCTACCAAACAAGTTGAATCAGAATCCAAAGAACAACCTCAAAAAACTGATGAACTTTCCAATACAACACAATTGGATGGTGTTATGAATTGCAATAACATTGGTTATTCTTTAGTAATGAATAATCAAATTGTAAAATCAGAAACTGTATTATCCTATTGTTCAAAAGATCCAGCAAAACTAAAATATTTCCAAGAAAAATCTCGCTATATCTTATTGGATAAAACTTTGGATAATACAGGCAAGTGTATAAATTTTAAGTTTACCTTTCAAGTTGATCAAATAGCCAACAAAGAAACTAGTAGTCTTCAAATATGTCTAACAAATACTAGCAAAGTAGAAATGGATAAGGCTATAAAGACTTTTGAGATGAGAACCTTACACAAATCAACTGAGCTTCCAACTATTGATCTAGATGATCTTCCTAGTTCCCAATAGTCAAAATAGTTTTTCATTGACTACTTTGATTATTGTTTATGCTCAGAATTTTCTGAGCTTTTTTCTTGCAATAATTTCTCAACCAAATTATTTTGCTCATCTAGTTGAACTTCATATTTGTGAATAATTTCTCTAAGGTTAATATTCTCACCATCAAGTGAGTCATTTTTTTCTTCAAGAGTCTCAATTTTGATTAAGTTATTTTTTTTACCTTGCTCAAGTAACTCTAGTCTTTGGATTAAGGCATTATTAGGATCCATTGAAGCAGCAGTGCTTGTCACAGGTTTGCCAGAAAATATATTAAGAGCTTGATAAATACTAAAACCAAAAGATAAGAAGTTGATGAGCAAAAAAACGCTCAAAAAATAGGAAAAACCAGTATTAGAATTTTTTTGTTTGGGCACAAATTTTGTTTTTGTTTTTTGGTTATACTAATTTTATCACAATCATTACTATATTGCAAGTTTTTTTGACAAAAAACTCAAAAATATACACCCTGGGGTATATGAATAAAATGGAAAAAGCTTTGGCTAATCAAGAAAATATTCTATTTGTCAAAGAAAGTTGTGCTTTTTGTAGTACCACCAAAAAACTTGCCTCCAAGCTAGAAGAGACCAAAATACTAAAACCATTTGAAATATTCACTTTGGATATAGATTTTAGCTTAGTTGAACTAAAAAATTTACTAAAAAATTATGGCTGGAAACCAACAGATTCTAGTGATTTAGTGAGTTTGCCACAAATATATATCCAAGGAGAGTATATAGGTGGGAATAATGATTTTTATAAATCCAAGTACAATGAAGGAGATGAAAATAATCAAATAGAAGTTGATGGCAAATTAATTAAGACACCTAACAAAATCAACCCAATGAATTTTTGAATAATTAATCATGTGTATCTAAACTTTCTAACAGAGTCATATCCACCCAAAAGCTTCCTTTGGCTTTTTTCCATTCTTCTTTATCCGTTTGGACTTCAATTGTTACTTGGCTAAGACCTTTTTCCTCAGAGCTTTTTAACAACGATTTGATTTTTTTCACCAAATCCATTGAATATTTTTGGTATATTCTAATTACTTTAGGTGAGTTAGCAGGTTCATTTGGTATCGGTTTTTGTTGAGCGTTTCCCAAACCAGTTTTATTTGTTTCATCTGCAGGAGTAATTTGAGTATTCAAAAAATCTTTGATACTCAGAGCCTCAATCCGTTTTTTTGAAGCTTCACTTAATTCATTATGTTGTTTTTGACGATTATTTACGGATGTTGGTTTGGTCAAAAGCTCCAACAGGTCACCTTCTAATGGTGCCATAGAATCAATTAAAATCTTCGGTTTTTGTTCGTATTCGGTACTTTTACCCTCTTCATCAAGCTTGTCAGTTGAGCTCTTTTGACTTTCCTCAATCTTACCTACTACCCAAAATATGTCCTTCTCTAGCAAAATAGGAGAAAGTTCCATGGCTTTTTTCGGAAAAATAATAGCCTCGTAATCGCCAAAAGGTGTGCTGACTAGTAAGGCAAACATCATATCACCTTTTTTGGTAAAAATTTTTTTAATTTTGTTAATAAGTATTAATATTACATCATCTCTATAGACTGAATCTTGCACATATACCAAAAGATCTTTGTATTCACTAAGCGGGTTACCACTAACGTACAAACCTAAGCTTTCTTTTTCCTGCACCAAAACTGCCATTTTTGATTGTGGCTTATAATTAAGATCCCAATTAACATTGACTGTAGTTATTTCACCTCCAAAAAGCCCGTCAGAACTAACCTGGTTCATATGCCTTTGCTGGCCCATATGTTCCAAAAGATTCTCCACATTAGCAAACAAAAAAGACCTCACTTTCACAAAATCTGCTCTTGACTTCATACTTGATTATGAGCAAATCTCAAAATCACACACTAGTCAAGTTTTTTCCAAAAAGCTTCCCTAACTGAACAAGCTCCACGAGGCGCACCAGAAAGGCAGACTTCACACACAGGAAATAATTGGTTTTGGTTCATATCCATAATATAACCACAATTAGTACATAAATATTCACCGCTAACAAGAACGACTTGTCCAAATTTCCACTTGTTATCAAAGCTCTTTTTATTGGAGTAATTTTTACAAAATTCAATCACTTCACTCATCCAATCATACTTAGCCTTGGGTCTCAACCTCGTATAAACATGTTCTATTTTGGCACCTGTCTTTTTTAAGAAAATTATACTTTCACATATTTCATTCATATCCCTAAGCTGCGGAGAAAGAGCGTAACAAACAAAATCATTATCCAAAATAATATTATCTATTTCAGTTTTCTCAGTCTTGTTAGTCACAAAAAACAATGAACAATTTAAATCTGCCAACAAGTTTTTATTCTTTTGGTATTCTTTTATTTGTTGCTCAAGCAGATCACTATTAAGATCCCCAGAAAATATAACCACCAAACCATCATTTATACTCTCAAGTACAAACTCATTTCCAGTACTAAGTTGAATTAGGTTATTACTCATAGTAAAATTCTCAACAACTTTAGCAAATTATACAAGGAATTTTCTTGACAACTAGTGATGGCAAAGTTACAACTAAAAACTGTGACTCCCAAAAAGTATGTGATATACTCTCCGCTAAAATCAATCAAATACGCCATTTCTGGAATCAAATTAGCTTTTGCTAGAGAAAAAAATCTTTCAATTCAAGCAGGTTTGATTTTGATGATTTCTTTTGCTAATATCTTATTTGAACTACCAAACTATTGGATAGTGATTAATCTTTTTGCCGGTTTTCAAGTGCTTGCTTTTGAGCTACTTAACACCGCTTTTGAGACCCTTTGCGATGTGGTAGACGGCAAATTCAATTACGAAATCAAAGCAGTCAAAGACATAGCAGCAGGAGCAGTCTTGGTATTTTCATTCCTTTGGCTAATGCTAATAATTTATCAAGTATATCTAGTTGTAGGGCAAATATTCTAAAAAAATTCACCCGAAAAAGGGTGAAATAATTTTCATTGCGAATGATTTTGCAATACACAAACATCATCAGCATTAATACTATTTTTGATAGCTTCCAATCTAAGACGCATACATTCAATATTTTGAGCAGTATTTGTTTGCATCAAAACACGTTTGGTATCTCCGCTATCTCTAATATTCTCTATTTTTTGAGGGTCAACACATTTTTGGTTTGTCCATGAGACTCCACTTATTAATTCGAGGCTTTTACTGGAGAATCAGATTACCCACCCGTTGAAATATTTAATGTATAGAAGTTGCAAATTGGGGTATCATTACTAATTGTATCAGGAAATTTGGACGATAAAAAAAGGAGTAATACATGTTACTCCTTTCAGTCTCATAATAAGTTAAGCTGTCTGACAACACTGTGTTTGTATTTGGTCGGTTGTGACATTAAGTCCATTAGTATGAAACCCTTTCAATTTAGCTTCTGGCACTGGTGTATTATCTTCAGTATATATCCAGATATTATCTACTAAATGAATCTCTCTACTTTGTTTGGTCTTAGCGTTATATAAGTGGGTTTTTTCAACCATTGATGTCACCTCGCAGTAATTGAGCGGTTGATGTAATTTCGTTGATTAGCACGTCTTCTTGATCGTACCTCTCAGCATATAGTTGAGCGAAGTTTTGAGCATTGTCAAGAGTTGTGTGAAACACCTCTATGATAAACACCGACTCTAATTCACCCTTCCAAAAACCTTTGGCTTCATAGATAGTGAATGACTCAAAAATTGTCTGATCATTAAGAAATTCTTCAAAATTCTCATCACTAACGATAATCTTTGAATTAGGAATATTTCGCCCTAAATAAATTTTGAACGACTTTTTCAAAACATTCTCTTTCTAGCGATACAACAGCAATATGATAGCACATATATGGTAATGTCAATTGAAATTTTGACTTCTAGAGCCATTCATTCTTTGACAATACTGATTATTCAAACCTTATTTTTATGTACAAATATTTTACATCCTCACCTTAATTAATTGAAACAATTACCACTTTTCAAATTTATCTATTGTATTAGGTACCGTTAGACAACTTTCAACTCAATGGAACCAATCTATCATTTCGGTCTCCAACAAACAACCCAGCAACCAATGGCTCGACTCAGCTAGTAGTAGCTACTACTAACGTTTCTGATAACAACCAATATTTCTACTTTGATGGTATTGACAACACAGAAACAAAGTTTTTGTTGCGACTCAAAAGCAATTCAAACTTTTGTATCAATGTACCAGGTAGTCAACAAAATGTTGTGATCAATCTGTTCCCATGTAATGCGAGTGATACAGACCAAATCTGGAGAAAAACTTACATCACTGGAAACCCTAATTATGTTCAACCACTATCAAACGGATCTGTAGGTATTCTTGAGTCTCAAGCAGGCAAAAGAATATCATTACCGAACTTAGCTAATGGTGGAGCTATCCAAGGGAGAACTCCAAACAACAACGATGCTAGTCAAAGAATCAAATTCAATTGGAATGGTTATGCATATACATTGTATCGTGATCAAACTACTTATGGACTTTCTTCTACTGGACTAGATTATATTGGTCTTGGTGGGAACGCGATGAATATACATGCGTACACTAATGCAAGTGGAAGGTATGGTAGTTTTGGATTTGTAGATCTTGGAGGAGGATACTTTCAAGTCAAATCTTTCTTTTATCCCAAGTATTGTCTATCAACATCATCAGGTGCTTTGACAGTTCTATTCACCTGCAATTCCGCTGATCCCAATCAGAGTTTAAACTAGGTGCAAATGTTACTGCACAAAGTTACTATTATGCGATGCTTGTTTCAAAGAAAGCGGATCCAGTGTTTTCT